>QJVU01000195.1 GCA_003235605.1 Planctomycetota bacterium
CCGGAGTCTAACGACACCCTGCACCAGATGCTCGCGGCCAACAGCAGGCCGTTCCCGGAGCAGCCCTTCCCCATAGGGGGCTGAAATCCTGTTTGTAAAACCGCAGGATTTTTGCCCGAGGAGGACGTGCTAGACTCTGCCCATGCGTAGGGCAGCTCTTCTTCTCCTGGGCCTGCTGCTGGCAGGGTGTGTCTCAAGTCCCGATGGGTCGGCGATCCCGCAGGCGCGGGCACCACAGGCGCTGGTCCGCTACGGGCCAGTCGGCATGGACAAGGCCGGCTGGACCTTCTCGCGGGCCACCGAGCAGCTGATCGAGATCAAGCCGGGCCAAGACCCCATCACCCAACGACGGGTCCTGGCGCACGAGCTGCTGCACGTGGCGGGGTATCGCACCAGGGACCACTCCAACGATCCTGCCTGCTACTTCTTCAGTGCGGCACGACGGGTCCTGCCCGAACAGCCCTGCCCCTACGAACTCGATCTGATTCGACGGGTCGGGAGTGTCTTTCACGTCGCGACCACCGAGCCTCGTCTGTCCCATGACCTACAGTGGGCAGTCGACTTCTGGAATCGGTGGGCCGGGCACACCGTCTTCGTCGTCAAGTAGCCTGCGCCATGCAGGCGGGAGGCCTGCATGACTATCACGAACCGCGACTACGAGGGCCGCACCGTCTTCTTCTGCACGGAGGAGAAGGAGTGGAAGGACCTCACGTCGAAGGGACACGTGGCCTACCGGGCCGACGAGATCAACCTGATCCAGCAGTACCCGTGCTTCGACGCGGCACTGAAGATGTTCCTGTTCAGGGCCAAACTCCTCATCCCAACGAGCCGCGTCTATGCAGTGAGGGCCTCATGAGCGAAGCAACACCGTACCCGTCGCACTTCCAGGTGAAGAACGACGACGGCACGATCATCACGTGTACCGCCGCCGAGTTCGCCTCGGCCCTGCGGGCCAGGCGTTCCGTCCCCGAGGAGGCCACGGTCTCCGTGAAGGAGAGCCGGCAGCGCATCAAGTTCAACCAGGTGGAGCGGTTCATCTCCGTCCGCCTGGACTTCCGGGGCCTCGCCAGCATGGTGGCCCGCGTCCGCGACGAGGTCCAGCACGACTGGGCCAAGCGCTGGGCCCTGACGATCGTCGAGGAAGACTGCCTCGCGATCGAGGACCAGATGGCCTTCTGGATGGAGGCCATGTTCGGCAAGGCCAGCGTCCAGACCTTCATGCGGTCAGGCGACAACCCGTGGGTCCGTGGCGGCAACAGCGCCCTGAAGGGCGCGCAGATTGCCGGCCTCGTTACCGGTGGAGGTGAGAGCTAGATGGCTTGTGACCTGGGGCCGTGTGAGAGCGGACTCAACCCGGAGGTCAGGTACCCTGGGAAGTGCGGCCGTCCAGCCACCACGACGCGCAAGACTTGGCGATGGGGTGATGCCTCAAAGAACGAGCCTACCATCGTGAACCTCAAGCTCCCTGTATGTCGGGAGTGTGCAGTAGCCTGGGACGAGAACGAAGCAGAAGCACGAGCGGAAGCGGCAGGTTCCTGATGCCGGCAATCTTCACTGAAGCATTCCTCAAGCACGCTTGTCCCAAGTGTGGAGCGGAGCCTACCAAGCACTGCCGGCAACCCAAGGGTCGTCGTCAATGGCCGCCCCACAACGAGCGAGTAGCACTGGTAGACCCTGCCGTCGGCAAAATCTCGATCAAGAAGGATCTCTTTGCATGAACAGCGTCTTCCTCAGCGGTATGGTCAAGCGGGTCTTCTGGGCAGCAGCCGGCTCACCCAAGAAGGGTGGCGGGGTCAACAAGTACCCGCGCCTGTCGGCGGTCATTGCCTGGAACAACGTGCCCGTCATCATCAACGGGCAGCAGTACATCCTCGAGAACCAGGAGTCCTGGGTCTCGATCGGCACGCCGACCCTCAAGGGCACGTCGGGAGACAACCGACAGTGCGACAACCAGAAGGTCGAGGGCTTCAAGGCTGGTGCCGAGGGGCAGTTCCCTTACGTCATGCTGCTCGACGGCACCTACCACGTGTGGGGCAACCCCGCGAAGCCCGAGATCAAGGTAGGTTTCTGGGATGTTCGCACCGGACCCCAGCCCCTGCCGGCACTGAACAAGGTCACGATCAGCGGCCGCGGCGGCAGCCAGAACGAGCAGTGGCTGTACGTTGAGGAGCGGTACCACGTCCCTGGACGTGGTCCGAAGTCCGGTTGGCAGACGCGGATGATTCCCGTCTTCCTGCCTCGGCCGATGGCTTCCCTTCAGGGCAAGCAGGTGGTAGTCTTCGGGGCCCTGTCGGCAGTGGCGCTGGTCGGGGGAGCAGGCCAGTTCACGACGCAGAAGTACCTGCACGTGATCGCAGAGGAGGTCCACGCATGTTGACGTGGGAGCGGAAGTTCTGTCCAGAGGGTGGTCCGTACGAGGGCATCACCTGGACCAAGCGGCACCCGATCATCTGGCAGCCGGATCCGGACAAGCCCGGCGAGCAGAGGATCGTCTTCCAGCAGAAGGACGTCCAGTTCCCCGACTTCTACAGCGAGACCGCCGTCAAGATCATCGCGCAGAAGTACTTCCGCGGCTACGTCAGCAAGATGGACGGGTCCTACAACCCGGACACCCGCGAGTGGGACCTGGCGCAGCTCATCGACCGGGTGATCGACACGATCGCCGGCTGGGCCGGCTACTTCACGGGCGACTCTGACGTCACCCACCTCGTGAACACAGGCTGGACCTGTATCGAGACGGAAGACGGGTACCTCGTCCACAACCGTCCCGCCGGGACGATGGCGAACCCGAATGAGGTCTACTGGGCCAGCTACGAAGACTGGGCGGCCTGGCGCGATGACATGAAGTGGCTGATGCTGCACCAGTACTACTGGTTCAACAGCCCGGTGCAGTTCAACGTCGGCATCGACGAGCACCCGCAGTGCCATGCCTGCTTCATCCTCGAGGTGAACGACTGGATCCTCAGCAACGGCAAGAAGCCGGTGGTCCCTGGCTCCGGACATCCCGAAGACTTCAGCCTCGACGACCACGGGCTGCTTGCCTGGCAGGTCAAGGAGGGCATCATCTTCAGCCGCGGGAGCGGGGCTGGCGCCAACCTCAGCCGCATCCGTTCGAGCAAGGAGTTCCTGTCCAGTGGCGGACAGCCGACAGGCCCCCTGTCGTTTGCCCGGGGCTGCGACACCTGGGCCAGCCAGATCAAGAGCGGCGGCAAGACCCGCCGCGCTGCGAAGATGCTCGAGATGGACATCGACCATCCGGACATCGAGGAGTTCATCCGGGTCAAGTCCGAGGAGGAGAAGATCGCCAGGATCCTCGGCGACCACGGCTACGGCAGGGACATGGACTCCGAGTCCTACCAGCACGCGTTCCACCAGAACAGTAACCTGTCGGTGCGCGTGTCCGACGCCTTCATGCACGCCGCGGATGCCCGCGAGTCGTGGGACCTGATCTCCAGGTCGCACCACTTCCTGGACCATCTGCCCGAGGCCACCTCCATGTGTGGCATCGAAGGCCGGGTCATCGGCAAGCGCAATGCCTTCGACCTCATGCAGTTCATCGCCCAGCATTGCTGGGAATGCGGT
>QJVU01000483.1 GCA_003235605.1 Planctomycetota bacterium
GGTCCATGCGGCCGTCGCCATCCAGGTCGCCAGGCAGCACCGCAGTCGTACTCGAGGCCTGGGTCGGCAGCAGCTTCTTGGTGTCGTCGCTGAACACGCCCTTGCCATTGTTGATGAGCACCCGAACGCCCGCCGGTGCCGTGCTCAGCACGTTGGCATTGGCCACCAGCAGGTCCAGGTCCTTGTCCCCATCGATGTCGACGGCGCGCACCCGGTTGGTGAAGTCCGCGATGCCCGGGAGGTTGCTGGACGATGCATCCTGCAGGTTGCCCTTGCCGTCGTTCAACAGCAGCCGGTTCTTTGCCGGGGTCGTGGACGGAAACTGGATCGTGCCGCTCTGCCCCACGTAGACGTCGTTGTCGCCGTCCCCATCCAGGTCCCCGACCGCCAGGATGAACGTCGAGCCGATCGAGTTCGTGCTTGTCGGCGGCTTCAGGAAGATCCCGCGGCCGTCGTTCAGGAAGACGCCGCGGCTGGTGACGAGATCCATGGCGCCATCGCCGTCCATGTCGCCGGCCTCGACCACCGTGTAGGTCGCGTCCGCCTTCGAAGTCTGGTGGCTGGTCACGTTCAGGAACGTGTCGGCCTTCTGGAACAAGAACAGTTCGGGCCGCTTGTTGAACGCCGTGTAGATCACGTCGTTCTTGTTGTCGCCGTCGAGGTCCGCGGCCGTCACCCTGCCCTGGGTACCCACCGGCAGGCCGGAGACCGAGCTGGTCGCGTCGCTGAACTTCCAGCCGCCGTCGTTGCGGAAGATCTGGTTGGTGTTCCGGGTGTGGAACATGGCGATGTCCTGGTCGCCGTCGTCGTCGATGTCCAGCAGCACTACGTCGGCCGGGCTGCTCTTGTACGCGGGCAGCGTCAGCTGTTGCGGCACCGTGAAGATCCCCTTGCCATCGTTGGTCAGCAACCGGAAGTTGAAGTTGTCCACCAGCAGCAAGTCGGGGGTCTTGTTGCCGTCGAAGTCGGCCACTTTGACGTGGAGGGCTCCCGGCGAGAAAACGCCCTTGTAGTTGGTCTTCGTGGCGTCGCTGAACTGGCCCTTGCCGTTGTTGGTGTAGATGACGTCTTGGGAAACCAGACCCAGGCGGCTGTTGGCGATCAGGAGGTCCAGGTCCTTGTCCCCGTCGATGTCCGCCAGCGCCAGCTCCGCAGCGGTCGGCATCAACCGGGGCATGTTGTTGGCGGTGACGTCGGCGAACTTGCCCTTGCCGTCATTCAGCAGCAGGAATATCGCCTTGTCCGTGGCGATGAGGAGGTCGTTGTCACCGTCGCCATCCACGTCGCCGGCCACCGCAAACTTGGAGTCGGCGTTGACCGCCGGCATCTGGGTGGAGGTCACGTCGCTGAAGCCCCACTTGCCGTCATGGACATAGAGACGATCCTGGTTGCTGGTGCTGAAGCTGCCCATGAGCCGGAGCACGTCCTGATCGCCGTCACCGTCGGCATCAAAGAGGCACAGCCCTTCGGTGATGCCAGGGCCAGCGGGCAGACCCTGGCTGCGGTCCTCGAACAGGGCGTTGCCGGTGTTACGCAGCAGGCGGTCGCCCTGGCTGCCGGCAAAGAGCAGGTCCGGCCGACCGTCGTTGTCGGCGTCCGCAACCGCTGCCACGTGGAACTGGCCCGTGGCGGCGCGGAGGTGGGTGGTCAGCTCCAACCACTCCTGGGCGACGAGGCCAGGGACGGGCAGGAGCATGGCGGAGAACACGAGCAGGCTGCGGGTCACCATGGCGGAGGTTCCCCTCGGGAGCCGAGACCGTTACGGCTTTGAGCATTGTTCTCCTCAGCCCGGACGCGGGAAGGATGTTCCACCCGTCTCGGCGACGGCGACACGATCCTAAGCACTAATCCCCTGGCGAAACTCGCCATTTGCCCCGCTGAGCCAGCGGGCCTATTCTGGGACCATCCAGCTCACGAAAGGCTTTTGACCATAACCCCGTGCGGATTCCGCTCGCGCCCGGCGGGACTCCTTGTACTCTCGACCTCCCGGGGATGCGGATATCTGCTCGTCAAGAGGGCGCCATGACCATTGACAAGACCCCGCGTTCCCCCGGCGATCGGCGCCCCTCCGATACCCGGGCGCAGATCCTGGAAGAGCATCGGCAGATCAAGGAGCTGATCCACAGGATCGAGCACACCCCCGACCTGTCGGAGCTCGGTTCCGGCCTGGAGCAGTTGAAGCCGCTCTTCGAGCGACACTTCGCCCGGGAGGAATCACTGGACGGGCTGCACTGCAATATCCGGGACCGCGCGCCCGAGCACGCCGGGACCATCGAGCGACTCAAGCAGGAGCACGGGGAGCTGCTGGCTGACGTGTCGGCGCTGCACCGACAGGTGGCCGCCTGTCTCGAGGGTCGGATGCGGATCGAGACTTCGTGCTCCGAGTTGCTGCGCAAGATAAGGGAGCACGAGGCGCGGGAGAACGAGGTGTTCCTTGACGCCATCTGCATCGACCTGGGGCAGGGAGACTGATGAGAGATCCAAGTAGCGGCACTGTCGCGGCACCGGCGCGTACCGAGGCAGCCTGGCCGCAGCGGGTGGACGAGCACATCGTCGAGATCGTGAGCGACTCCGGCGAGGGCGCCCAGAAGGCTGGCCAGACCTACGGCGCGGTGTGCGCCAAGATGGGCAACGGCGTCTGGACGGTGGAGATCATCCCTGCGGAGATCAAGCCGCCGGCCCGGTCCCGCGCCGGGGCCAGCGGCATCCGGGTGCGGGTGGGCAGCCACCGGGTCACCAACATGGGTGACGAAGCCGACCTGGTGGTGGCCCTCAACGAGCAGGTGCTCTACGGCCGCATCGACCAGCAGGCCTACAAGCCGGGCACCGTGGTGCTGCTCGAGAACAAGTGGGCCAAGGACCAGCGGGACGAGGTACGCGAGCAGTATGCGGCAGCGGTGGAGGAGTTCATCCAGCAGGGGCTCGATGTGCGGGAGCTGGCCCTGGAAGAGGCCTGCCTGAAGGTGACCCCCGATCCGCGGGTGGGCAAGAACATGTTCGTCCTGGGCATGCTCTGCTGCGTCTGCGGCCGGGCATTGGAGAAGGCCCTGGAAGAGGTCGCCTTCGTCTTCGGGCACAAGGGCGAGAAGGTCGTCGCGCGCAACCACGAGCTGGTGAAGGCGGGCCACGCTTTCGCGGAACGCGAGCTGGAAATGCGCTGGGAGATCCCGCCGCGCGCCGAGGAGAAGCGGCGCCTGGTGCTCAACGGCAACCAGGCCGTGGGCCTGGGAGTGATGGCGGCGGGCATGGAAGTGGTGGCGATGTACCCGATCACGCCCGCCACCTCGGCCTCCCACTATCTGGCAGGTGCGTTTCCCCGCGTTGGCGGGCTGGTGCACCAGGCCGAGGACGAGATCGCCGCAATCGGCTTCGCCCTGGGGGCCAGCTATGCCGGCAAGACCGCGTGCACCATCACGTCGGGTCCGGGGCTGGCACTCAAGACCGAGTTCCTGGGTCTGGCGGTGATGGCCGAGCTGCCCCTGGTGCTGGTGGTGGTGCAGCGCGGCGGTCCCAGCACCGGACTGCCCACCAAGGTCGAACAGGGCGACCTGCTCGCGGCGCTCCATGGACAGCCCGGCGACA
>QJVU01000084.1 GCA_003235605.1 Planctomycetota bacterium
TCGTCATCTCAACGGTGCTGCCCGGCACCATGCGGAAGCACATCTTTCCAATCCTCTCCGAGCGGGTGAAGATCTGCTACAACCCTTTCTTCATTGCCATGGGCACGACGATGCGGGACTTTCTCAACCCGGAGTTCGTGCTGCTTGGCGTTCGGGATGAAGAAGCTGCGCGCAAGGTGAAGGGTTTCTATGGCACCATCACCGGTGCCCCGGTGTATGAGACGACCATCGAGAGCGCTGAAACGATCAAGGTCGCCTACAGGACCTACATCAGCATGAAGATCGTCTGTGCGAACACGCTGATGGAGATCTGCCACAAGACACCGGGCACGGACGTCGATGCCGTCACCAGCGCGCTCAAGATGGCGACGACACGCATCATCAGCCCCCAGTACCTCAATGGCGGCATGGGTGATGGCGGTGGCTGTCACCCCCGGGACAACATCGCCCTGTCCTGGCTGGCTCGCAAGCTGGACTTGAGCTACGACTTCTTCGAGAGCCTCATGGTAGCACGGGAGCACCAGACCGAGTGGCTGGCAAAGCTCATGGAGGAACATGACTCTCCGCACGGCCAGCGCATGCTCAAGGTGATCCTGGGCAAGTCCTTCAAACCGGAGACGAACATCACCGTGGGCAGTCCCGCCGTCCTCCTGAAGAACATCCTCCTGGAGAGAGGCAACGACGTGGAGACCTACGATCCCTACGTGGACGTGGGTGAGCCGACCCCACGCTTCCCGCCGAGCGTCTTCCTGATCGGAACCCGGCACCCGGACTTCGTCGACTTCGAGTTCCCGCCAGGTTCGGTCGTGATCGACCCCTGGCGGTACATCCCCCAGAGGCCCGACGTAAAGGTGATTCACGTGGGCGGCTTCGAAACGGTGTGACCCCTTCCGTCGCCCTCTACATCGACCCCCCATCGACCAGCCTGCTGGGCAACCGGCTCTTCGAGCTCTCCACAGAGCGCTTCCACTCTTCCCTTGCACGCTGTTGTGCGTTCCTGAAGACTCACCTGGAGTCTCTCGGCGTGCCCGTGAACACTGCGGACCTGCTTCCGGAAACACCTGGAGCCACGCGCAACATCTACGTCTCGATCGGGACCCTGGACAACTACCGCAGAATCCGAATGCGCCCGGACACGACGCTGAGCGCCTTGTTCATCACCGAGACCCCCGTGGTGAGCCTGCCCATGTACAAAGGGCTGCGACAGGCGCAGGCAGCGTTCCGGCGCGTGTTCTCCGTCTGTGATGACCCGGAGGTCGAGCAGTTCGTCGGTGGTCCCTTCGAATGCCGGACGTTTCGCTGGCCGATGGATATCGAGAAGGTCGACGAGTCCCTATGGGACAACGACGACCGCGGTTTCCTTGTCATGATCAACATGAACAAGGTGCCTCGCCTGTACTGGAAGGAGCTCTTCACGGAGCGGATGAGGGCCGTGGAGTTCTTCAGCCGGACTGGCGAGATCGACCTCTACGGCATTGGCTGGGACAAACCCTCCATGCGCGTCGGCAAGACCCGGGTGCCGTGGACCGTGCGCAGGTTCCAGGCGTGGCTCACGGAACGATGGCAGCGGTGGTGGCCGGATCCTCTGCTCGAAGCGGCCCGTCGTGCTTACCGGGGGCCGCTGGAGACCAAGAACGAGACCCTCGCGAGCTACAGGTTCACCCTCTGTTTCGAGAACACGGTCCTGAAGGGTTGGCTAACCGAGAAGATCTTCGAGTGCTTCGAAGTGGGGACGGTTCCGATCTACTGGGGAGCCGACGATATCGAGCAGCTCATTCCGAAGGAGTGCTTCATCGACATGCGGGACTTCGCTGGCTACGGGGACTTGCGGACCTACCTGCGTTCCCTGACGACAGAAGACGTCAGGCGTTACAAGGAGAGCGCACGGGACTTCTTGGCTTCACCCCGCTATCGCCCCTTCTCGCGCGCCGCCTTTGTCGACCTCTTCACGGACCTCATCGAACAGGACAGCGGGACAAGGGTGTCGTCCGCTACTGTACCGTCCAGTCCAGGCCCTGGCTTGCGCTGAGCCCCGTGCCACCGCAAGTCGGGGTGTTGAACCAAACGAACTGACTCACTACCCCAATGCCCGCCTCCACCATCAGCGGGACACGAGTCTCCGAGTAACCGTTGGCATCGCTCGTCGCCGGGATGAGCACGTAGGGTGACGTGAGCGCAACGTGAAACGCGACTCCCGCGATGCTGGTACCCATCAGGTCTTTGCCGGCTCCGAGCACGGTGAAGCCGTTCGTGGATGGGGGTGCGTTCTGGCATGTCAGCACCCAATCGCTCCGGCCTGATTGGGGAGTGCGTACCACGCCCTGCGTGATCTGTTTGCCGCAGGCTGGCGTGGGGGCTCCATAGCTGAACACGTCGTTGACCGTGTGTGAGCTCTCGGCAGGCCCGGTGCCCGTCGGAGCGTAGACAGCCTGCAGGCTCTTGCGGACGGTCATGTGGCGCGCAAGCACGATCTTGTCGAGGCGCAGTCCGTCTTTCGCCATCCACACGTTGATCGTGTGCAGACCGGGGTCCGCGATATTGAGGACTGGTAGGGTCACAAAGGTCCGCGTGGCCTGCCGATCCCATGCTCGACGGTCGCTCACCCAGGTCCAACCCGAGGAGAAGAAACCGATCTCGTCCGAAAGGCGTTGCTCGAGGCCATCGAGGCCGATATGCACCGTGTCCCCATCGGTGTCCGGAGCGGAGCCACGCACGATGACGGCGTAGGTGCCCGGGGTCTTGAACTCCACCTTGAACTCGAGCTCTGGCGCATCCGTCCGGAATGCCCCTGCCCTCACGGCGTTGCCCTTGTCCGGCAGGGCCGTCATGTAGCCGCGCCCCGAGTAGCCGACCGCTGACCGTTCCAGCTTCCAAGACTGACCATTGCGGTCATACTTCTCCGCATAGTTCTCGGCTTCGAGCACGACGAGCCCGCCGACCTCCTTGTGGATGTCGAAGCCCTCCACGACCTCCACCGAGACCCTGTGTGGCGGGCTGTCCAGCTGGCCGTCATTCACCACGAGCTCGAACACGTACGTGCCTGTGGCGGCCGGCACAAAGCCGGGCTGAACGGTGTCGGCTGCCGCAAGAGGCACCCGCGGACCTGCGACTTGGCGCCACTTGTAGGTCAACGACTTGCCTTCGAAATCCAGGCTGCCGCTGCCATCGAGGGTCGCAGGTCGGCCCACCCGGCGAACCTGGGCGAAGCCCGCGTGCGCAGCAGGAGCAGCATTCTTCGTGTTGCGCCGATACAGCTTGCGCGCATTGTCGCCGTAGTACTTCTGGAACACGGTCTGCGGAAGGTTCCACTTCTCGGACAACGGCAAGAACATCTCCAGCCGCTGGCCGTAGGACTTGAGCCAGCTCATGGTGGCTTCCATGTAGTCCGTGCCCATCACGATCTGGTCTTGGTGGCTTTCGAAGAGCTGTTTCTCGTCCGCCTCGAGGGTCGCGAATATGTCCTTCGAGTCGTGGGCAAAGATCTCCGCGAAATAGTTCGGGTTGCGTTCGAGCATCTCGGCAAGGTAGCCGAAGTCTCCCGTGGCACAGCCGTTGTGCGCGCCGATGTGCAGCATTCGC
>QJVU01000720.1 GCA_003235605.1 Planctomycetota bacterium
ATCTGGTCACGGGGAAGCAGATGGCATACAGCACCACGAAGGAGCCCATGTGTGCGATCTACTCGCCGGACGGCAGCAGGATCATCGCGGGCACCCATTTCCAGAACCTCCACGTGCTGGATGCCAAAACCCTGAAGCGCGTGGACAACGATGTCGGGCATGCCCGCAACACCCTCGCCCTCGCGGTGTCTCCGGATGGCTCGTTGCTGGCTTCCAGCTCAAGTGATGGGACCATCATGTTCAGGGACGCAAAGACCCTGGATACCCTCAGCATCCATTCGCGGGGCGTTCCCACCGAAGACCTGGCCTTTCGCCCGGACGGCAAGCAGCTGGCATGCCGGGACAAGACCGGCCACGTCACCCTGTGGAGCATTCCCCCCGACTCGTTCTCGGTACTCGGCCACCTCGCCAGGTCAGTGAACTTCCTGTGCTGGTCGCCAGACGGGACCCTGCTGGCGACGTCGACGCGCAACGACCCCAAGATCTTCGACGCCGTGAGCGGCGAGCTGATCTGCAACATCAAAAGCGCCTACGTGCGCGCCTTCGGCGCCGACTCCCAGCACGTCTGGGTCGGGGGCGAGGTGCTGGATCTCGTCACCGGGAGCAGGACACCGCTACCGAAGGGCAAGAGCCCCTTCGACCTGCCGGAGATGAGTTTCGCACGTCACATGGTGAACTACTTCAAGGGTGGCCATGTGAGCCCGGATGGAACCCGCGAAGTCGTGGGTTACGGGACCCCGGCGGCCACCGTCCGGCTGGTCCGTGACCCCAGGGTCACCCTGACGAACCTGAAGGTGGATGGGACCAGCGTCGTCTGCTCGCGCTTCAGCCGCGATGGCCGCTTCATCGCCACCGGCCTGTGGAACCGCAGCGTGCAGATCTGGGACGCCGAGACCTACCGGCCGGTGGGCAGGCTCCCCGCAGATCCGCACTCGGACGTCGTCCTGAACGTGGACTTCAGCCCGGACGGCAACCGGATCGTCACCGGCTGCCGGGACACCATGGTGCGGCTGTTCAACGCGAAGACCTTCGAACTGGTGATAGAGCTGGAAGGACACGTCTCCCACATCGCCGCTGTGCAGTTCAGCCCCGACGGCAGCCGCATCGCCTCGGCCTCCGGGGACGCCACCGTCAGGATCTGGGACACCGCACCCCGCCACGTCCGCAACCAGCAGGCCCGTGACGCGGCAGCCCTGCGCACAGAGATGGCGCCCGTGGTGGATCGCCTGACCCGGGAGCTCCAGGATCCCGTGAAGGTGGCCCAGAGGCTCCGCACCGAGGCGAGTCTGGAGGAGATCCGCCGGCAGGCCGCCCTGCGCGTTCTCATGCGCAGGGTGTGGGCTCGTAAATAGCCATAACCCCCAGGGTTCGAGCGGTCAGGAAGAAACTCGGGAAACCCGTTCTCAGCTCACGGCGGGTTTGCGCTCCCAGGGCAGCTGATTCCCAGCGCTTTTCCAACCTGCCTATCTGAGGGAGACCAGACATGAACGCCCACATTCTCGGCACCGCGGCCCTGTGCCTGCTTACGGCACCTGGCCTGCACGCCCAGCTCATCAAACCCAACCTGACCGTCGAATCCCTCAGTGCGCCCAGCTCCGTCAAGGCCGGGACCACGGTCAACGTGTCCTTCAAGGTCAAGCAGCACAACATCCTCACCAGCTCCGGATCGTGCAAGCTCGGAATCTACCTGTCTGGAGACAGCTCGATAACCACCAAGGACCAGCTGCTCGCGATCGGCAACATCCCGTCGCTGGGGTATCAGGCAACTGCCTCCGGGGGCGGCAACATCTACATCCCGACCAACGCATCCGAAGGAACCTGCTACATCGGTGCCATCGTCGACTACACCGGTGTGGTTGCGGAGACCAATGAGAGCGACAACACCAGGGCCACAAAGATCACGTGTATCTCCCTGAAACCGGACCTCACACCGACAGCACTCTCCAGCTCAACGACAACCGTCGCCCCCGGCGCCAAGGTGGACTTCACCACCACGGTGAAGAACCAGGGCGAGGTCACATCCTCCGCATCGGCAAGCGTCACCTACTACCTGTCCGTGGGGGATGCCGTGGTCAATTCCGGCGACCGGTCCTTGGGTTCGTTCCCGATCTCCGCCCTGAACGTGAACAGCAGCACACCCTTCAAGCACACGGTGACGATCCCGAGCACGATCACCGGCACCAACATCTGCTATCTCATCGCCAGGGTCAACGCCACCACGCTGGAGCTGAGCACCACAAACAACGAGCGGGCGATCTTGATTACACCCAAGCCGGTTCCCGACCAGAACGCACGCTTCACCCTCAATGGCGACGCAGCCGGCGACTACATGGGTTATTCCCTGGCCAGTGCCGGCGACGTGAACGGGGACGGCTACGACGACATCATTGCGGGTGCCAGGGGCGACGACAACAACGGTGCCGACTCAGGCATGGCCCGCATCTATGACGGCCGTACAGGCGCTGTCATCCGTTCGTTGAACGGCGATTCCGCGGGGGACATCTTCGGCTTCTCGGTGGCAGGTGTCGGCGACGTGAACGGGGACGGCTTCGATGACGTCCTGGTCGGCGCGCCCTTCGACGACAACACCGGTGCCAGCTCCGGGATGGCGCGACTGTTCTCCGGTCGGAACGGCGCGGTGCTGCGCACCATCAACGGAACATCTGCCGGTGACTATTTCGGCTACTCCGTCAGCGGCGCGGGTGACGTGGACGGCGACGGCTATGACGACTACATCGTGGGAGCACCGCTCCGCGCTTCCGGCGCCGGCTACGCCTATGTCTACTCCGGCCGGACCGGTGCAACCCTCCTGACGCTGGCCGGAGGCTCAGGCGATCGACTCGGTTTCTCGGTGAGCGGCGCCGGCGACATCGACCAGGACGGGTTTGATGACGTGATTGTTAGCGCGCCCTACGACACGCCAGGCTCGGGTCTCACGTCAGCTGGCAGTGCCTACGTCTACTCCATCAAGAAGCGGGCACTATTGGCCCGGTTCACGGGCAACACCGCCGGCGACTTGCTGGGCTTCTCTGTCGCGGCTGCAGGCGACACCAATAAGGACGGCTTTCCTGACGTCGTGATTGGTGTGCCCTACGACGACACTCGAGGTACCAATTCGGGAAGTGTCCGGGTCTACTCCGGCCAGAACCTGCAGCTCCTGCGGATCCTCTACGGCAACGCGGCCGGTGACAACATGGGTTATCATGTGTGCGGCGTGGGCGACGTGAACGGCGACGGCCATGGCGACTTCCTTGGCGGCGCTCCCTATGCCGATCTTCGCGGGACCAGTTCCGGTCGCGCCACGGTGACGTCCGGCAAGGACGGCACCACTCTGTTCGACTTCGTCGGCGAGACCGCGGGTGACGTGCTCGGCTTTGCTGTCGCCTCGCTCGGGGACATCAACGGTGACGGCCTGCCGGACCTGGTCGTCAGCGCCTACGGCGACGACAACAACGGGTCCGCTTCCGGCAGCGTCCGGGTGTTCATGAGCAGCGGCCTGGCCGGGGTCGCCCGCACCCGTGCCTATGGCCACGCCTGCCCGAGCAGCGGAAACCAGCTGCCCCGCATCAGCTGCG
>QJVU01000300.1 GCA_003235605.1 Planctomycetota bacterium
ACGTTCAAGGTTCTGAGGGCGGCCGTATTCTACTTGCTTTGCGAAGGAAACCACAAACGCTTCTCGGCAACCAGAACACCGGCGGCCGTCAGGGGCCAGTCGTGGACGCCCAAGACCTTGTCCCCACGTTGGTTCCGCTGTCGTTGAGCTGTTGTCTCGAAGCATGCCGCGCACCCTGGGGTCGGGCATTGACAACGCTGGCTCCACGGCTTTGGCTACCCAGCGAACCAAGCCCGAACACATCCAATGAAGACCGCACCCCAGACCGCCCTGGCTCTCCTCTTGTTCACCGCCCCCGCTTTGTTGGCCCAGACCCCCTGCTCCAAGCTCGAGGTCAAGGGTACCGGGAAGGCCGGCACCAGCCTCGAGATCCTCTATTCCGGAGGGGCGCCTCGAAGCTTGGCCTGGCTGGCCGCCGGCCCCCAGAGTGGCTCCACCAGCATCGACATTGGCCCCCTGGGTACTCTGAAACTGGGTCTGGCCACGCCCTTCGTTCTGCTGCCCGTGGGGCGCACTGACACCAGCGGCAACCTGTCCCTCAAGGTCATGGTGCCCAAAGGAGCAACCACGGCGACGGAACTGTACGCGCAGATGATTACCTCGAAGCTCACGATCAGCCGGGAACCCGTCAAGCTCAGCCTCGAGTTCTGCACGTCCAACGTCGTCAAAGTGAGCGTCGGCGGCACCTAGGCTTGGCGGTCCGCACTCGCGGTTCAGCGAGTTTCTTTTGCAAAGGCAAGCCGCTCGCATGGAGGGGCCGCGTAGGCTGCGGTGGATCATCTACACGCTGAACCCGCCGTATCGGTCCTGTTAATCGAGATTGCGTTGGGGCCTCCATCCTTCCGGCTCACGGCCCAAGCCTCTCCTGGGTTATGCTCCCGGGCCCGGTCGCATGCCTTGCAAGCGTGGTGACCGGCTTGCGGGGTCTCCCCTGCGCGCACCAACTCGCCTGCCGGCAACGACCAGGAGCAGCATCATGACATCATCCGACCGGCGCCCTCGCAGGCTGAAGTTCCCCGCAGTCGTTCTCCTCTTGTCGTTCTCCTGCCTGTCCCCGTACTGCGAGAACACGGGGGTGCCCGCGAGATGGCAGCGGACCTTCACACCCAAGGCAGCGGGTCTCTATCAAGTCGTGCTGCCCTTCTACCCGGGCGAGTGGGAGGCTGATCCGTTGGACGTTCCCGAAGCCGTGCCGTACTCGTGGCACGCGGACGGCACCGTGCGGCGCGTAGCGTTCTTCCGGTGGGTCGGAGAGAACGAGGTGAACAAGACATCGATCATCGAGGCCTCGATGCTGCAGACCGAGCCGATCCACGAGCTGCCACCGCCACCGTCCATCACGATCGACCAGGGCCACTGGAAGTGGATCTTCCGCACGGACTACGGAACCAACCGGAATGCATGGCAGGTATGGAACGTGGGACCGTTGGCCACCCGCCGGATGAAGCTCCGTCTGCGCAACGAGTACGGCAACCGCTGCGACTTCGGCATCTCGGCTTTCGAGACACTGTGGCGAGGTACGCGCGTGCGTCTCGAAATCCGCTTGACCGCCTGCAAGCCAGGGCATCCGACCGCGCGCAATTGGCCGTTGTTCGGCGGCGTGTACCTCGACAGGGCCGAGATCATGACCCAGTTCAGCAACGCCAAGGTCGGAGACGAGATGTGCGCGTGGCATCGGTATGACACGGTTCGCTACGCGGTCTGCAACGAATGGAAGGGTCATCTCTGCGGCAGCAACGGCGTTGACTACACCAAGGCGACCGGCGGCAGCTCCGACGACGTGATCAGATCTGTGGACCGGCACAAGCAGCAACCGTGGTGGGGAGCCAACTTTGGGCATCCCGAGTACGGTCCGAGCACCGGGATGCACGGCGACTTCGGAGTGTGTCGCCTGGAGATTGCGGACGCTGTCCAAAAGCAGCGCGAAGACGTCTGGCCTGCGCTCCACGCACTCTGCACCGAGTGGCTGAGCTCGCCATATCACCTGATCGACACCGAAGGCCAGATCCTCAGGCAGCCACTCGACTACCCACAGAGCTGGAGCACGGTGCTCGGACAGCCCGACAGGGGGAGACACCCCTACCCGATCTACGGCAAGACCCGCCAGGCCGAAGAGGCGGACACCAAGGGCCGCGTGCCGGAGGACAACGCCCACATCCGCAGCCATGCGCTCTCCTGCATCCTGGAGTTTGCGCCGACCGCGCTCTACCTCGAGGAGGTCACCGGGTTCCGGGCGCAGGCGCTCCTGAACATCTACGGCGGCGAGGAACGGGCCTACGCCAGAACCAACGCCACGGCCCTGGAAATCGTGCCCTTCGTTTCTGGCGAACTTCGTCAGAAGCTGCTCGACTTCATCTCCGATCGCATGCGCTTCCAGATCGCCTTGCACAAGCAAGCCGGCTACCGATCGCCCCGTGCGGACGGTCCGAGGAACAGCTGGATCCAGGGGAAGAAGGTGTTCCTGCCGTGGCAGACCGGGATGATGTTCGGTGCTTTCTGGGCGGCGCATCTGTCCGGCCATGAGAAGCTCCGCCTGACCAACGACGAGATCAACACCGTCAGGCGAACGATGACCTGGATCGTGAACAACACCTGGCGCCAGAATCCGGACCGCTCGTGGCAGCACGCCTATGCCTCCGCAGTCGATCTTTCCGAGCACAACTGGGGTGGCGCCGGGATCGCGGAGCAGGGTCTGGCCGGGCTCGAGGCGATCATCGACATCCCCAGGGCGATCCAGATCCTGGTCTGGGCAGGGAAGCAGCCGGGAGTCGATCGCTGGTTTCCCCGACGGCTCTGAGGTCCGCTCGTCCGGTCAGGCTACCCGACCTCCAGCCGCTTCAGCAGGGGGGCGAACGTGGCCGCTGGCGCGAGCCTGGCGACAGGTTGCTGGTCCGGGGAGCGCCCTCGGGTGAGCGCGTGGATGGCACCTGCGAGGGCATCGGTTTCGGAATGACCGAAGCAGGCGCCTGCGCCACAGGCCTCCGCGACGATGTCCGCAGCGTCGCCGCGCCCACCCACGAACAGGATCGGCCGCCGTGCCATGAGGTAGTCGTAGAGCTTGCCGGGCACGAACACAGCATCGGCTGTTTCGGGCCCGTTGACGAGCAGGAGCGCATCCATGGCCCGCATGGTGCCGAGTGCTTCTGCGAACGGCAGATAGTCGTGCCGCGCCACTCGGGCAGCGACCGTGTCGGGAACGCCCGCAAGGTCCTCCAGCAGAAGTCGTTTCGAGTCCATGGCGTCGCAGTAGACATGCACGTGGATGCCGGCCAGCTTGGCCGCATCGAGCCTGGCCAGCGCAGCCAGGACCGGTGCCAGCCGCCGGCGGGGGAACAACGTGCCGAAGAACCCGAGGTGGGTGCCGCTTCCGAGATCCCGACCGCCTCCCCGCGCCGCCAGTTCCTCGGCAAGGTCGTAGTCAGCGCAGTTCCGCATAACCTCCACGGGGGTTTCCGGCAGGGGCCCCACCCCCTTCAAGAACGCCTGCCTGGCAGCCTCGGTGTTCACGAACACCGCATCGGCGTGGCGCAGGTGCCGGCGTTCCCACACCGCCAGACGGCGGGCGCGAC
>QJVU01000137.1 GCA_003235605.1 Planctomycetota bacterium
CGCCTGCCGGCCTACCTGGATGCGGTGCACGCGCTGGCCACACCGGAGCCGCGTTTCACTTTCCCCTCACCGGTACTGCGCGCACTGCACCGCGCCCTGGATGCCTATGCCACCAAGGCCGCCCGAGAGGAGCGCTACGCTCACTACGCTCGTCTCGGACGCTACGTGCGCGAGAACCTCCGCGAGGTGGGCATCCTGCCCTTGGCCAGCGAGACCGTGGCCTCGCCGGTGATCACGACCTTCAAGCCGCCGGCAGCCTACTCACCCCAGCACTTCGTGGAGCTGTGCCGCTCCTGGGGCTTCGAGCTGGCAGCACACAGCCACTATCTGAGGACGCGCGGCTGGGTCCAGATCGGCACGATGGGCGACATCCGCCACACCGCCCTCGACCCCTTGTTCCTGCGATTGCGAGAGCTGGCGTCCGGATCGGGTCTCCACTCGCGCGACGCGGTGGCGGAGGCCGGGAGGGATGGCGCCACTTCGGTCTGACCCGTAGCCTTGTCGGGCACACCACTCCGTCATGCGTGAGTTGCTCGCAGCCCTCCCGTTCGTGATCCTCATCGGCTTCCCTGGGGCTGCACCGGCGCAGCTGCCACCGGTGCCCGTGCCGGCGGACAACCCGGTGACACCCGCCAAGGCCGTTCTGGGCAAGGCGCTGTTCTGGGACGAGCAGCTGTCCAGCGACAACACCATGGCCTGTGGCACCTGTCACCAACCTCGCTACGGCGGCGGCGCGGCGCGCCTTCATCGTCATCCCGGCCTCGACGGCAAGCTCCGCACCGCGGACGACGGCTACGGAGCAGCAGGCATCCGCGGGACTCGCATCACCCGGCGCCAGCCGCTGTCTTTCCTGGCGGCCCAGCATGCTCCTGGCCTGTTCTGGGATGGCCGCGCGGGGGGCACCTTCCAGGATCCGCTCACCCGCAAGGCGCTCCTTGCCAAGGATGCGGCGCTGGAGAGCCAGTCCCTGGAGCCGATCCTGAACGATGCCGAGATGGCGCACGAGGGCCGCTCCTGGAAGGACGTGGTGAGCAAGCTCTCGCAGGCCAGGCCCCTGGCCCTGGCCTCCAACCTGCCGGCGGACGTGACCGCGGCTCTCGAGAAACACGAGGACCCCCGCTACCCCGACCTGTTCGAGGCCGCGTTCGGGGACCGCGGCATCACCCCGGCGCGCATCGCCTACGCGATCGCGACGTACGAAAGGACCCTCGTCGCCGACCAGACCCCGTACGACAAGTTCCTGGCCGGGGATCCCACGGCGATCACCCTGCAGCAGATCAACGGCTTCCACGCCTTCCAGCGGGCCGGCTGCGGCAAGTGCCACACTCCACCCCACTTCACCGACTTCAGCTTCCGCAACATAGGGCTGAGGCCGCCTGCAGAGGATCCCGGCCGCCAGGAGGTCACCCACCGGCCTCAGGACCGGGGCAAGTTCAAGGTGCCTTCCCTCAGGAACGTCGGCTTGCGCAGACGCCTCATGCACAACGGTAGGTTCAGCCAGCTCCGTGAGACCTTCCTCCACTACCGCCGGGTCGGCCGTGGACGGGGAAGTGACGAGAACCTGGATCCCATCCTGGAAGCGGGCCTCTACCTCGAGCAGACCAGGGCCGTCGAAGACTTCCTGGTCAACGCACTCACCGATCCCCGCGTCCGGGAAGAGACCTATCCGTTCGACCGGCCGACGCTGCGCTCGGAGCGCGCACGCAAGGTGGTCACACGCTAGCTGACCGGGCTACGGCGGTGCGCCAACGGATCTATCGGATCATCTTCGAAGCCGACACGCCAGCGGGCAAGGCGTTCGATGTCGCCCTCCTGCTGGCGATCGTGGCCAGCGTCGTGGTGGTGATGGTGGACAGCGTCCGGTCCATCCGCGCGGAACACGGCGCGGTACTGTATGGGCTGGAGTGGGCGTTCACGATCCTGTTCACCGCTGAGTACCTGCTCCGGCTCTACTGCGTGGAGCGCCCGATCCGCTACGCCCGCAGCTTCTTCGGCATCATCGATCTGCTCTCGGTGTTGCCCACCTACGCGAGCTTGTTCCTGGCCGGCAGCCAGCAGCTGATCGTCATCCGGGTGTTGCGGCTGCTGAGGATCTTCCGGGTATTCAAGCTCGCGCGCTACCTCGGGCACGCCAACATCCTGCTGTCGGCGATGAAGAGCAGCACTCCCAAGATCATCGTGTTCCTGGGGACGGTGATCACGATCGTCGTGGTCGTGGGCACGGCCATGTTCATGATCGAGGGCCAGCTGGGCTCAGGCTTCGAGAGCATCCCCCAGAGCATGTACTGGGCGATCGTCACCGTCACGACAGTCGGGTATGGGGACGTCGCCCCCGTCTCCGTACCAGGCAAGATCCTCGCGGCATGCCTGATGATCCTGGGATATGCCATCATTGCCGTGCCGACCGGGATCGTGTCGGCGGAGCTCGTGCAGTACCGGGGCCGGATCACCACGCGCACGTGTGCCAGCTGCCTGGAGCCCGGTCATGATCCCGATGCGGTGCACTGCAAGCACTGCGGCGCCAAGCTCGCCACGGAAAAAGAGGGCAAAGAACCGCCCCGCTGACGGAGGCATGCCCTTGCGGCCCATCCGCCGTGGAGTACACCAACGGGGCGCCATGGCACGCCTCCCCACGTGGATTCCCCTCCTCCTTGCAGCCGGCGTCGCTGCACAACAGCCCGGGCAAGATCGCTTGACGGTGGGCGTCACGGTCCCCGGAGGCAAGGTATCCGTGTCGTACGCCTCCACGACCCTGCGCGGCCGCAGCATCGACAAGGACCTGAAGGCCGGTGACATCTGGCGCATGAGCGCCGGCGCGGCTGCCGAGCTCGATACCGAGGTGCCGCTGATCCAGGGCACCACGGTGATCCCTCCGGGAAAGCACCGCCTGTCCGCCCGCTACCTGGGTGACCGGAGGTTTACGCTGATGCTGTTTCGCGGGCCCAGCGTCTTCACGCGGGGCACTCCCTACCGGGAGCTGCCGCTGCGTCTCCATGCCGAGGACCGGCCCCGGGACCAGCTGTCGTTCCTCGTACATCTGGACAAGGAGGAGGGCCCCAAGGGCGAGGTCCGCTTCCGGACCTGGTGGGGCAAGCAGTCCCTGAACTTCAACCTGCAGGTGCTGCCGATGCGGAAGACGAAATGGACGCTCGCGGGCAAGCCGGCGACGCTCACGTTTTTCGAGCTGCCGAGGAACAAGAGGACCGTGGACGAGGTCAAGGCCGGTCTTCGCGTGCACTTCGGCATCCTGGAGCGGGACCACGACCACATCCGCTACGACCTCTTCGGCGTCAACACGAGACGCGGCTACTACGTGGAGTGCCGCAACTTCACGGTTCCCGATGCGCGCCTCCACATCGACGCGGAGGAGGCCACCGCGACCCGTATCGAGAAGCTCATCGAGACCGTCGTGCAACAGGGCGATGCCACGAGGGTGGAGGAGCTGAGGAAGCGGCTGGCGAGCCTGCGGGAGGCAATCGCCACCTCCAAGGACGTGCTGGACGAGGCCGAGAACCTGCCCCGGCGGGTGCGGGTTCCATGCCAGATCAAGGCCAATCCCGAGCC
>QJVU01000371.1 GCA_003235605.1 Planctomycetota bacterium
AGGGACTGATCAGCAGTGCGACAGCGCGTGAAGCTCTGGCTGCCGACGACCCCTTGCAACATCTGCTCGATGTTGGCGCAGTTACGCGGGCACAGTGGCAGGAATGGATCACTACCGAGGCAGGTCGTCGACCAGATCTCTCCCGATATGAGCTGCAGCAGGAGCTGGGTCGAGGTGGCACGGCGCGAGTGTTTCGGGCAACCGACCGTACCACGGGGGAAGCCGTGGCATTGAAGGTCCTGCTCCCGCCTCTGTGCAAGGACACCACAGCTGTCGAGAAGTTCATCCGCGAATCCAAGCTGCTCATCGACCTCGACTGCGAGCACATCGTGAAGGGCTACCGTGTCGCCCGGGAGAGAGATGTCTTCTTTTGCGCCATGGAGCTCATCGAGGGCCGCTGCCTCCAGGATGACCTCGATGAGGACAACCCTCTGGACGAGATCCTGGCGCTGAAGGTCGTGACCCAGGTGGCCAAGGCGCTCTCCTACCTTCATGGCCGGAACCTGGTGCACCGGGACATCAAGCCCGGCAACATCATGCTGGCCGGGGATCGCGCGGTGCTCATCGATCTGGGCTTTGCCGTGGAGTCCGCCCCGGCAAAGGGCGAACAGGAGACCAGCGCCGCAACCACCGCCGCAACCACCGCCGGCACGGCCCACTACATCTCCCCGGAGCAGGCCCGGGGCCAACAGGACCTCGATGTGCGGGCGGACATCTACTCCCTGGGCGCCACCCTCTACCACCTCGTCACCGGCTCGCTGCCGTTCGGCGAGGGCAGCAGCGATGAAGTCATGGCCCGCCAGGTCCTGGACTCCCTTTCCGGTGGGCGCATCCGCGCACTTTGTCTGGCCCGCCAGACCCACTTCTTCATCGAGAAGATGATGGCCAAGGACAAGGAGATCCGCTTTCAGGACCCGGAGCACCTCGCCCGCGAGGTGCAGAGCTACCTCGATCAGGTGGAGCGTGAACGGCTGCTGGAGGCGCGGGAGGCGGCCACCGCCGCCGAGAGGGAGAGGCGGGCGAGAAAGAAGCGGATACCGCGGCGCCGAAAGCTCAGCCGCCGGCGAAGGAAGTAGACCCATGCCCTACATAGCACGAGACGCTCGCGACCGTCTGGACACGGCAGCCCGACCTCTCCTCGAAGAACTTCGCCGGAACACGCCGACGGAGGGCGAGCTGAACTACCTGGTCTGCACCCTGGTCAAGGAGTACCTGACCAGCCATGCGGAGAGCTACGCCACCTTCAACGCCGCCATCGGAGCCCTCGAGTGTGCACGCTTGGAGGTCTACCGGCGCCTCGTTGCCCCCTACGAGGACGGAAAGATCCAGTGCAACGGCGACGTCTTCTGATTCACTCGCCCAGGTCTGCCCTCTAGTCCTGCACCACCCGGTAGACGTCGCCGTCCACGCCCCGGAACACCCGGCGCAGGCCTTCCTCCTGCTCGAGCCTCGTGACAAACGCCTCCGGCAGCACGACCCTGTCCCCCGTGACCTGGTCCCTGGCCAGCACGACGTGGGTTATGCCCTCCTCCCTCAGCCACTCGGGCTTTTGGAGCATCGTGGCCATCTGGGACACTTCCAGGGACGAGTCACAGACGTACTCCCGCTCGCAGAAGAACCCGCCGTTCGTCTTCAGGAAGAGAACCCGCGCGTCCGGAGGCAGCTCCTCGTTCACATGGCGCATGTAGTCGGGCAGCCCCCTGGCCACTGACCGGCGCCCCAGGCAGATCACGTTGTTCCTCTCGAGACCTCCGGAGAGCGACGGGACAAAGCTCCACCTGGCGTCCAGCAGGACTCTTGCTTCCTCTGCGGTGGACCAGATGCCCCACGCCGCACCCAGGCATCCGACCGCCACCAGGAGGTCGGGCTTCTTGACCGGCAGCCACTGCCTCCATAGCCGCACCGCCCCGAGGCCGGCCGCAGCCGCCAGGAAGGGCAGGGCCGGGATCAGCAAGCGGACCTGCTGGGAACTGAGGGCCCAATAGGCGCTGTACAGCACCGCCACGAGCAGGAGGCGCCAACGACGGTCCAGTACCGCCCCGATCGCCGCCAAGGGGAACCCTGCGGCCCAAGCGATGTGCAGGCGACCGTTGAACCGCCCCCAGCCCCACCCGGCCTCGAACACGAGGCGGTACGGCAGCAGGAGGTAGTCCCCGGGGCTGCGGCCCATCCCGATTCCCGAATGCCATTGCCGCAGCTGCCGCACCACCTCGCCGGTGAGGTACGGTCCCCCGAGAATGTCATACAGAAGCGGGTAGACGGGGTCGCCGGTGGCGAGCCAGCTTCTGGACGCCCACGGCAACCACAACAACAGGGGGATCCCGAGGAGCAGGACCAGCTCCCTGCCTCTTCGATTTCCGAGAAGGAGGTGACACACCGCCAGGATGAGGGCGCAGACGAAGCCGGTGAGCTTCACGCCGGCTACGACCCCCAGCAACACCCCGACCAGGCACAGCCCGCGTCTCCTCTGGCCTGGGTCCTGCGCGTCCAGGGCTTCTTCCCAGACGGCAAAGGCCAGGAAGAACAGCCACGCCTGGGCGACGTCCACGTAGGCCCAGGACATCTCGATCCGAACGGCCTCGGTGACCAGGAACAGCACCACGGCCAGGAGTCCGGCAACGGGGTGACCTCGCCTCCGGCAGTACTGGTAGAGGGTCACGACCAGCAGCACACCCGTGCCGCAGTGGATCAGCTTCGCCAGCACGAAGTCCTGGACCGCCAGGCCCCAGCCGAACAGGAGCTCCATGTTCAGGGGCCAGTTGGAGTACACGAGGTAGGGGATCTCCCGGAAGCCTCCTGCCTGCAGGTAGTGGTTGGGCACCGCCAGGTGGTAGACGTTGGCGTCGAAGGAGAGCACCGGCAGGACCGCCAGGAGCAGCGACGGTGCCACCAACAACAAGAGCAGAAGGAGGTCCAGCAACCGCACCTCCCGCCACCATGCCAGCAGTGCGGCAGCCACCGCCCGCCGCCGCACCAGCGCAAGGGAAACGGCGACCAGCACCCCGCCCCAGAACACCGCCCTCAGGACTGCAGGCCGGTAGGCGCCGAAGACGCACAGGATGAAGGACATCCCGATCCACGCTCCCATGCCGAGGGCAACCTGGATCGGCAAGCGGAGCGGGTGTGTCCTGGTCCACGGCCACAAGACCCGCCCCGTGGCGTAGAACAACGCGAACAACAGGGCGGCCAGGGTGACGTAGAAGGGGACGTTCAACCCTCAATCCACCCTTCGCCACCGGACCCGTTCCAGGTCGAAGGTGCGTGTCTCCAAGTCCTTGGCCCGCTCCACGTCCACGGTGGTTCGGCCTTTGGTCTTGTGTACCCGCTTCACCGCGCAGAGGCCGTGGCCCTTCACCTGGATCCAGTCGCCGCGCGAGACCTCCCCGGACGAGGAGACTGGGGCTCGCGCTCCTCTTCTCGGTATCCTGCGGCGTTGATCCTCGGCTAGATGCTCCGTGAGCCAGGAGTCTCCGTCCACGCAGATGTCGCAGGCGCCGCAGTTGCCGGTTGCCAGGTCGAAGCCGAAGTACTTTTCGATCCTTCCCTTCCTGCAGTCCTCCTC
>QJVU01000629.1 GCA_003235605.1 Planctomycetota bacterium
ACAAAGTATTCGCAGGAGATACAAAACTGGCCCGGCGACATGGGTCACTTATTTAAAAATTGCCGCGTGTCTATTGTTGCTGACGCTTTTTGTCGCGCCGGTAGGTGCCGCGCCCTTGCAACAAGCGCTGCCCACATGGCCATCCAACCCGAACTGGCAGGCCCTCGTGCCGGGGCCGAGCAGCGACAACGTCAGGGCTGTGGCTATCCAGAGCACCAGGGGCAGCGTGAGCAACGCCAGCGCCCTGATCAGCAGCGGTACCGCCACCCTGTCGGGTTCCGGCTCCGCCATCGTTCTCGACTTTGGCCAAGAAGTCGGCGGAACCCCGTACATCACCGCTTCGTCCGGCTCCGGCACGATCAGGATCTACACGAGCGAGGCGCTCCCATTCCTCACGAGCGGCAGCTCCTTCACGAACGACAACGGCTCGGTGATCAGCCTCTCGGTCAACGGCTCGGGGACCTACACCGGGTCGCTGCGCGGCGGTTTCCGGTTCATGGCGATCGAGCTCACAACCAGCGGCTCAGTCAGCCTGACCGCTGCCGGCGTGAACTTCAGGGCCTATCGGGCCACCTCGGCCCAGTACCAGGGCTGGTTCATGTCCAACGACAGCCAGCTCAACGACATGTGGTACGCCGGCGCCTACACCGGCCAGATGGACATGGTTCCGGCCGGCGTAGCCTCGTGCTTTAACGTCCCTGTCATCTTCGATGGCGCCAAGCGTGACCGCGCGATCTGGTCCGGCGATCTGATGGTCTCCGACCCGGCGATCTGGTACGCGCTAGGCACCAACGGCGCCCCGTACATCAGGGGTTCGATCAACGCCTTCATGAACCTGCAGCAGTCGGGCGGCCGGCTCCACAGCGCGGTCGGGTTCCAGGGCTGCGGCGGCTTCAATTACGCGGTGACGTACTCCAACTACGCGGCGATCATCGCGATCCAGTACTACCGGTGGTCGGGCGACTCGTCCTTCATCACCCCGCTCCTATCCAGGCTGCGCAACGCGACCGCCTACGCTGCCTCAAGGCTCGACTCCAACGGCCTGATCGTGACCAACGACAACGACTACTGGCAAACCAGCCAGAGCGGTGAGGTCACCGAGTACAGCCTGGCCTACTACGAACTGCTTCAGAACATGGCCTGGCTCGAGAGCAGGATCGGCAGCTCGTCCAACGCCACTACCTACACTAACCAGGCGAACGCCCTGGCGAACGCGATCAACTCCAGGCTCAGGAACTCCTCGGGCCTCTACGTCCACTCCAACAGCGACACCTCCCGCTACCCGCTCGACGCCAATATGAACGCGGTTCGCCTGGGCGTCGCCCCAGCCGACCGGGTGGATTATATTCTGAGCTACTTCCGGGACCGCTGGACAGCACACGGAAGCCAGATCAGCCAACCATCGCCCAGCATGGCCGACCCCTACGGACACACCATCGAACCCCTCAACAACACCTGGGAGTTGATGGCACGGATGGAGGCCGATGACGCAGATGGAGCGATCCAGCTGATGCGCAACCTTTGGGGCCTCCAGGTCGACAGGAACAGCGGCTACTACACCGGCACCTTCTGGGAGTTCGTGATGAGCAACGGCCTGCCGAGCCGTGGCTTCGACAGCCTGGCCCATGCCTGGGGAGCTGGTCCCACCCAGGTCCTGACCGAATACGTCCTCGGCGTGACCCCGATCAACCAGGCCTACTCGACGTGGCAAGTCAAGCCGCGGCCTGGCAATCTCACCTGGGCTCAGGGACAGGTTCCCGCCGGTAGCGGCTCGCTCACCGTCCGATGGGCTGCCGACTCCACGGGTCAGTTCCACATGCAGGTCGTCGCCCCGTCCGGCACTAGCGGCCAGGTCTGGGTGCCGATTGCATCGTCCTCCGCCTCAACCTCGGTGTTGTCTGGGAGTGCGACGTTCGTCCAGCGTTCGGGCCTCTACGACATCTACCAGGTTGGATCCGGGACCGTCGAGTTCGGCTCCGTTCCGAATGGTGGTGGTCCGACCAACACACCCACGAGCACGCCGGTCGGCCCGACCAACACCCCGACGCCGACCAACACACCCTCAGGCGGCACGACCTGGGTATTCTGCGCCAATGAAGGTGGAACCTGCACGTTCTCAGGAACCCGTCAGGTTCGTTACGGAGCCGGCAGCTCGTGGAATACGCTCGTCGCCACCGGCAGTATCGCCTGCAACAATGCTACCTTCGGCGATCCGATCGTGGGGACGGCCAAGACCTGTGAGTACTCGTCCGACACCGGCCCAACCCCGACCCCCACCAACACCCCGGTCGGCCCAACCAACACCCCGACCAACACGCCCATGCCTTCTTCGAACCTGGCGCTGAACAGGCCTGCGACCTCCTCATCGAACGAGAGCACCAGCCTGACGCCTAACCTGGCCGTCGACGGGAACACGAGCACGCGCTGGTCGAGTGCCTTCAGCGACCCGCAGTGGATTACTGTCGATCTGGGGGCTACCTACAGCATCAACAGAGTGGTACTGAACTGGGAGACAGCCTATGGCTCGGCTTACCAGATCCAGGTCTCGACGGATGGCAGCACCTGGACCACCATCTACTCGACCAGCAGCGGAAATGGTGGGACAGATGATCTGAGTGTCTCCGGCTCTGGCCGCTATGTGCGTATGTACGGCACTACCCGCGGCACGCAGTGGGGGTACTCGCTGTTCGAGTTCGAAGTTTATGGCGGCTAGATAAGAGTCTAGTGACCCCTGGCCTAACGTAGCTTTCCCCGCCTTGGGCCAGAGGTCTGCCACCTTCGGCGATCCGATCGTCGGGATAGTCAAGACGTGTGAGTACCTGGAGTAGTAGGAGCAAGCAGCAAGAGTAGATTGCCCTGGTATCCTCCTCGATTTTCAGGCGGAGAGCAGGGTGTGAGATGAATAACCTCTGCGCTGCTGCGATAAAGCAACAGCGCAGAGGCAAACAAGACAAAAAGTAACGGATGCCAGTATCAGTAGATCCAATTGTATTACTTGTTGGGTTTTAGCCCTATGTTTTTGCCATTTCACATTATATATTTTGTCAATGATACTTGCGAATAAGGCATTTTGGTAGAAAGGTTTTGGTTTGGCGGCGGTCTATTTGAAGAAATAATCCAGAGCCAATTTTTGCCGGCCCTTTTTCAGTGATTTTGCGTGAAGTTTCAAGCAACACCGGTTTAGAAAACGCCAAATTTATTGGTGTCGCCCAATGGGCGCAAAGAATACAACCGAAGGAGGTAGTATGACCAAATGTAGAACCGCATGGTGCGTTGAATTCTACGACCGACGGTTGGCCTGGGACGGACCGAACATCCTGCCACCCCCAGCTCGCTATCGGTACAGTAACACGACGAGGGGTGGGCACGGGAGCCAACATACCAACCCCGGAACCCGCGACCCTCCCCGTAACGGGCTGCGTACCCTGCAGCTATCTAGAGTGTGTTGGGCTTGTCCGGGGCAATGGGACGGCACACGGTGCATCTACTTCACGGGATATCCTCGGCGTATCCCTATGACACAGGGCACGTATGCACGCAGCGTGCACCTTGCG
>QJVU01000032.1 GCA_003235605.1 Planctomycetota bacterium
GACACGGGTATCAAGCGCAAGACGAACTCCGCCGAAGGGAAGTGGCATGGGACACGAGAACGACAACTCCCTCGCGGGCCGTGGATTTGCGACTCCGGCCCTCCACCTCGCAACGCTCACGATCCTGGCTGCGGTGTTCTGGGGCTGCTCCAGCTCGAAGGCGCTCACGGACCCCGAAACCGCGGAAGCCACCGCCAGCAGCGCCCACACCTCGGCAGCGTTGGGGAGCATCGCCCTCGAGGCCTGCCTGAACCAGGTCGATCCGAGCCACTTTGCCCCCTTGAGTGCTCCGCCCAGCGTCTCGGCAACGGGTGACGCCAACGGTGGCACCGTCACCGTCGACTTCGGCACCGGCACCAAGGTCAACAACGCCACGGTTTCCGGAACCGTGATCGGAACCTACAGCGTTTCCGGCAGCTCGGTTTCGGTCACCGTCACGTTCTCCGGCGTGACCGCGCAGACGGCCGCCGCGGGGCCCATCGCAGTCACAGGCTCGCTCACGCTCACGGCGACGCTGAACGGCTCCTCGAACGTCTCCGGAACGCTGACCGGTTCGGTGACCACCACGGCTGGGTCCAACACCACGACGGTGACGCCCAACCTCACCTACAGCGTCGACGGCACGCCGACCACCGGCGACATCGACCTCAACGGTACCATCGGGCTCGACAGCTCCGTCTACGGCGACTGGACTGCGACGCTCAACGCGATCAACGCGACCATCTCCCAGACCAGCCGAGACATCAACTCGGGCACCCTGGTCCTGGACCGCAGCTCGTTTCCGTCCATCACGGTGACAATGCAGTTCTCAGCCGCCAACACCGGAACCCTGGACGTGAGTCCGAGCGGCTACACCCGGAGCTTCACCCTGTAGGTCGCAGTTGCCGACCGCACGGCGCGATGTGCATCGGCCCCCTTCCAGCGGGGTTGCGGCCCCGCTGGCGCTCGCGGCCGTGATGATCGGGGTGGGCTGCCACAATGTGCGGCACCTCACGCAGTCAGAGACAGGAGAGCTGATGGCAAGCAGCGCCCACACCACGACTGCGCTGGGCGCAATCGCCCTCCAGGCCTGCCTGAACGAGATCGACCCCGGCCACTTTGCTCCCCTGAGCACCCCCCCGGGGGTCATCGCGACGGGTGACGCGAGTGGAGGCACCGTCACCATCGACTTCGGCACCGGCACCAGGGTGAACAATGCCACGGTTTCCGGCGCCGTCGTCGCGAACTATGGCGTCTCCGGCGACTCGGTCACCATCACCGTTACCTTCTCCGGCTTGGCCGCCCGGACAACCCCGGCGGGATCCATGGGGATCACCGGCTCGCTGACAGTCACAGCGACACTGAACGACACCTCGAGCATCTCCGGGGCGCTGAGCGGTGCCGTGACGACAACGGCAAGCTCCAACATCACGGTCTTGACGCCCAACCTGGCCTTCGCCATCGATGGCACACCCATCACCGGGGACGTCGGCATCGATGGCACCATGGGTGCCGACAGCTCCGCTCATGGGAGTTGGACCGCCACCCTCACCGGCATCCACGCCACGGTCTCCCAGTCCAGCCGCGACATCCGCTCGGGGACCCTGGCCATGCAGCACGACGAGTATCTGTCCTACACGGTGACGATGCAGTTCACTGCCCCCAACACCGGAACCCTGGACGTGAGCCCAAGCGGCGCTACGAAGATCTTCACCCTGTAGTCGGCCCGGAGTCAAGTCGGCCCTGGAGTCGGCCTTGTGGTCGTCCTGCAGGTCCGGCTCAGTCGAACAGGTCGTCCATGTCCACCGCGGTCAAAGTGCTTGACGACTGGGTGCCGGACGAGGACTGCGTCCCCGAGGACTGCGTCCCCGAAGACTGTGTTCCCGAGGACTGTGTTCCCGAGGAACGCGTGCCCGAACCGACTGCGGCCCGGGTGCCCGCACTCGCGCCACCGAACGCGGTGGCACCCACAGCGGAACGCGTGCCGCTACCCAGCGAGCTCATTGCCGGCTGCGTGCCACTGCCCGCAGCCGGACGGGTGCCACTGCTCATGGCCGGACGGGTGCCGCTGCTCATGGCCGGGCGGGTGCCACCGGAGGTGGCAGCCCTGGGTCGGTATCCGCCCGATCCGCGCCGTGCCCTGAGGCCCCGGTAGACCGCGAAGGAAGCGCAGAGGAGCGCGCCGCCGCCGAGGAAGTACTCGATCCGCGCGGACTTGACGAGCGTTCCACACCAGCCGATGCCCTTGTCGGTGGCCAGCCACTGACAGAGGATCCAGGCCAAGTAGCCCACTCCGCTGCCAACCACGACACCGATCGTGCCGCCCGCCGCCGGCTCGGGCGGTGGGGTCTGGCGCCGGAAGCCGAAGTAGCCGTTGACGAGGGTCCCGAGGAGGGCGCCAGCGCCAACGAAGTACTCGATCGGAACCGCATAGACGGCCTGGACGAACCAGCCGATGTCCTTGACGAAGCCGAGCCAGCGGAACACGTGCCAGACCAGGTAGGCCAACGCACCTCCCTGCACGGCGCCCACCGCGCCGCTGCCCAGTGCCCCGGCCCCGTCGTAGCCGGACATGGACTTCAGCAGCCTGGTGCGCAGAAAGTAGAACAGCAGGAGCGCCACGCCGAGGAAGACAGCCGAGAGCTGCACGCCTCCCGACACCCACTTGGTCAGCACCTCCCGATCCGCGCCTTCCGAAGTGCGCAGCTTCTGGGCGAAGAGCAGGGTCTTGTAGCCGAACGCGCCGGCAACCGGGAGCGAACACGCGAACGCCACCGCGAAGTACCTGCGGAAGGTCGAGGTCTGCAGGAACACCCCCATTCCACCCAGCAGCATGCCCAGGCCGGTGAGCAGCCAGGAGATCGTGACCAGCACTTCCCAGCGGAAGCTCTTGCCGGTGGCGAGCTCCGTGGCTGGCCCCATGACGAGAAGGGCGCCGCCACCCATGGCCACCAGGGAGAACAGTAGCGTCCAGGCACGTTCCGGAGGACGCCAGCGCAGGGCAGCGCAGAGCAGCCTCCAGACATGACCCGGGATGCGCCTGACGTGGGCGGTGAAGTTGGCAAAGAAGTCCTTCACTGCCTCGAAGCAGCGACGAGCCAGTCGAGAACAGGCGCTGAAGAAGCTCTTGACCCGTTGGGTGATGTTCCCGAAGAAGTCCAGGACACCCCGGCCGGCGCCCTTGAAGAAGTTGGCGATGCCGCGCAGATGGAGCACGGCCACGGTCTTCCGGCCGATGGCAGAAAGGAGGTCAGCCAACCTGCTCTTCAGACCAACGAAGAAGTCGCGGATCTTCGGCAGGACATTGAGGTTCAGCTTGATCTTCATGGGTCGGCACCTCTTCCTGGAGGCAGTCCGGCCCTAGGATCGAACAAGAAACGTACGAACTTGAATGCGGAGTGGCCCGAAACACGGCAGGATCGAGGCCTCCCCGCACCATGGGCGGATCGCGAAATTCCTGAGACTGGATATTGACCCCCGACCGGGCCTGCCAGATCCTGATCGTTCTCAGGTTAGGCTTAGCCCAGGAGTAGCAGCATCAGACATTCAGCTCTGCTCTCGGTCTTGGGG
>QJVU01000090.1 GCA_003235605.1 Planctomycetota bacterium
GACATGGATCCACGCTCCGTTCGGGCCCGGGCCGTGCTGGGACGCAGCCTTGGTGTCCTCGCCCTGGCCAAGGAACCCCCGGACCAAGCCATGGCGGCGGCGGCAGAGGGTCACCTGCTCCTGGCGCTGCGGCTGGCTCCGGAGGACCCGAAAGCCCGTTTGTTCCTGGCCCAGCTGTTTGCCGAGCAGGGGCATCTCAGCCGCGCGAGTCAGGAGCTGGATCTGCTCCTGGCCGGGCAACCTGACGACCAGGCGGCGCTTCGAGCCGCCGCCGACGTCCGCTACGAGATGGGCGAAGAGCGAGCTGCGGCGCCGATGCTGAGCCGCCTGTTGGCGGAGGTGCCTGGGGATGCCTGGGCGCTCTACCGCCTCGCCAACTGCCAGGTAGAGCTGGCCGAGGCCCACTTCCGCGGCGACAGCGATCTGGGCGCCAAGGAGGATCGGGTGCGCGTTGCGGTGGAGGTCTTCCAGCAGGCTGCCAAGACCTTCGTCGCATACCAGGGCAGCGCCCCCAGCGATCCTGCGGGCTACCTTGGCGAAGCCCATGCCCGCTACCGCGCCCTGATCGCCACTGGCAGGAACAAGGACAAGGAGGAGGCGGCGCAACGGTCGGCCGCCACGGCCATCGTGGCCCTGTTTCAGAAGGCAAGAGGGCTGGATCCCCAGAACCCCCAGACCTTCCATGGCGAAGGGGCGGTGTTCGACTTCCTGGAGGATCGGGAACGGGCTCGCGCCTCCTACGAAGCGGCGTTGCGCCTCGATGCCAACTACGTGCCCTCGCTCCTCAACCTGGCGGCACTGCTTCACGAAGGGGGCGACGACAGCCAGAAGCAGAAGGCCAAGGACCTCTGGCGCCGCGCCCTGGACCTGGACATCACCGCCGGGGAGAAGCGAGAGATCCGCAAGCTGCTGCAGGAGAAGGAGAAGTAGTCTCGGGCTCCGGAGTATCCCGGCCTCTGGGGCGTGGAGGAGGGTGGGAGCAGACCATGCGCCTTCTCGTGCCAACCCTCGTCCTCGCTGCGCTGGTGCCGGCCCAGAACGAGAGCCCGCCGACGTTGTCCACCCTGGTCCAGGACCTCGGCAGCGGCAACACCCAGACCTGGCACGCCGCTCGGTACAAGCTGGTGCAGGCAGGCGGCGAGTCGGTGCCGCTGCTGATCCCCCAGCTGCGCAGTGAGACCGAAGAGCTTCGCTTCCTGCGGATCCGGGTCCTCGACGTGCTGGGTCGGATCGGGGCCGACGCGGAAGCAGCCAGACCGGCATTGGAAAAGGTCATGGGAGGTGCCGACCGGCACCTGGGTGACCTTGCGGCGAGGAGCCTGGTGCAGATCGACCCGAAGCACCCCGCTGCGATCAGGCGACTGCTGCAGTGCGGCGATCCGGTCTCGATGATGATCGTCTGCAGAGCCCTGGGCAGGGGTGGGGCCTCTGCCCTGCCCCGCTTGGAGAAGATGATCCAGAGTCGGCACAGGGGAGTGCGCACGGCCGCCGGACAGGCGCTGGCGAGGCTCGTTGCCGATCCCAATGTCGAGATACCCGACCCGGTCCTGTTGTCGATGCTCGAGATCGACAGTTACCCGGTCCGACGCGCCGCCATGGTCCGTCTTGGTGACATGAGCAACCCGCCCAAGACCACTGCCGACCGGGTACGACCCTTGTTGGCGAGCACCGACAACCGAGAGCGGGTGGCGGCGATCGAGTGCCTCTCTGCCCTGGATCCGCAGCCCCCATGGTTCTTGGAGGCATTGGTCGCGCGGACGACAGACCGGTACCCGGACGTGCAGCGTGCGGCCCGCGTCGCCCTGCTCCTCCATGATCCGGACGCCGTCAAGCGGCTGTTCGCAACCAAGGGATGGCAGAACCGCCAATCCGCGGCAAAGATTCTTCGCTGGGTGCAGGTCGAGGACGAGTCCTCGCCGGCGATTCGGTTGCTCGTCAGGCTGCTGCAGGATCCTGAGCCCGAGGTGCGCGGCACTGCGGCCACTTCCCTCGGGGAGCTGGCGCCCCACAGTCGGCAGGCGATCACCGAGCTGAAGCTGGCCCTGCGGGATCGGCAAGCCGGCGTGCGACGGGCAGCACTGAGTGCACTGGCCGCGTTCCGCAGGCATGAGGTGCCTGTCCCGGAAGCCGAGATGGCCGCCTTGATCGACGACAAGGACATCGCGGTTCGTGCCGAGGCCATCCGGGTGCTACCGACGCTGCGGCTGGAAACGCCCCTCCTGAACAAGCTCATCCACTGCCTGGGGGACGAGGGCCACGTGGTTCGGGAAGCCGCGTTCCACAAACTCAGAAAGCGTGTGCAGGCCAGCGACGAACACAAGCCGGACATCGAGCTGCGGAGGCGGGCGTTTGCGGCGGCACTGGCCTTGCCGGATGCCCAGCTCCGGCGACAGGCGCGCTCTGGCCTCAGGTCGAAGAGGATCGAACCGAACGGCGAGGAGTTTCTCCTGCAGTTCCTGGAGCACGACAACCCAATGGTCAGGGTCGAGGCGGCCACGACGTTTGGGGAGATGGAGGGGGCGGCGAAGACACACCTGCCGAAGCTCGAGAGGCTTCTCGAGGATCCGGATCCCAGGGTACGGGGTGCCACGGAGCGGGCGATCGCAGAGATCCAGGGGACCGTCAAGAAGGGTCCAGGGATCAAGCGGCTCAAGCTGAAGTAGCTGCAGCCGAGGTCGCCGCGGCCGGGGCTAGGCCCCCATGATCGAGTAGCCCGCGTCCACGTAGATCGTCTGGCCCGTGACGCCGCTGGACATGTCCGAGAGCAGCCAGAGGGCGGTCTTGCCGACGTCCTCTTGGGTCACGTTCTTGCGGAGAGGGGCCCGCTCGGCGATGGCTTCCAGCAGTGTGCTGAAACCACTCACCCCCATGGCCGAGAGGGTCTTGATGGGGCCGGCGGAGATGGCGTTCACCCGGATGCCCTGGGGCCCCAGGTCGGCAGCGAGGTAGCGGACGGAGGCTTCGAGGGCGGCCTTGGCGACCCCCATGACGTTGTAGCTGGGCACCACTCGTTCGGCGCCCAGGTAGCTGAGGGCCAGCACGCTGCCTTCCCGGCCCTCCATCAACGGGGCGGCGGTGCGTGCCAGCTCCACCAGGGAGTAGGCAGAGACGTGCTGCGCCAGCTGGTAGCCTTCCCAGGAGGTGTCCAGGTAGCGTCCGGCCAGGTCTTCGCCCCTGGCAAAGGCGACGCAGTGCACCAGGGCGTCGATGTGGTCATGCTCCCGCTTCAAGTCTTCGAAGAAACGCTCGACCTGATCGGGCTTGGTGACGTCGCACGGCGCCAGGAAGGGCTGCTCCGGAAGGGTGTCGGCAAGCTTGCGAACCCAGGACTCCACGCGCTCGGTCTGGTAGTTGAGGCAGATCCGTGCGCCGGCCTCCGCGAGCGCCTGGGTGATCCCCCATGCGATCGAACGCTTGTTGGCGACGCCAAAGACCACGGCAGTCTTGCCAGTCATGAGAGCCATGACGGGCAGGATAGCTGCCGGAAGCTACCTGTCGCTGGCGAAAAGCCCGATCTTCCGGAACACCTTGCGGGCGGTCGT
>QJVU01000231.1 GCA_003235605.1 Planctomycetota bacterium
TGACACCGCGCGCACACCCAGGCTAACTCTCGATAAATCCTCAACTTTCCGTCCATACACCATGTATTCGCAACCACTTGCGACACCATCATTCGAGTCCTACGTTGAACCTGTGCTCGTCGACTACGCCGGCGCTGGTGCGCGCCTCGCCCCTGAGCGCGGACTCTCCCTGTCGCCAGCTCGGTGGGGGTGGCAGCCCAAGGTGGATGGGGCCTACGTCCGGGTCTCCACCGATCGTCACGGCCGGGTGTCGTCGCTCGTCCACCGCTCGGGTCGGCTGGTGTCGACGGCTGACGCTGACGGGCTAGTCGGATTGTACGTCGGGCTGCCGGACTCCGTGCTGGCCGGGGAGTTCGAAGCTCACACCGAGGCCGGACTCCGTGCTCGAGCTGCCCGCGGGTGGGCTGCGGTTCATCTGTTCGATGCGTCGGTGGTGGCTGGCCGATCCGTCGCGGCCGAGCCCTACTCGGCGCGGTACGGCTGGCTCCATCGTTGGCAAGCCTGGCTCGAGTGCTACGAGCCGCCAACGGACTGGTGGACTACCGACTCGACAGGTCGAGCCCACGACGCGCAGGGGCGCTTCACACGGCCCGTGCCGTCCGATATGCGCCGGTTCCCCGTCGTCCCCTTGCACCGCGGTAAGGGCGCTGGTGAGGCGCTGTGGCGTGCGCACGTGGAGCTTGGCGGCGGGGAGGGGGTGGTGGCGGTGCGGCTCGATGCGCCCCTGGGCCAGCGTGGTGGCAAGCGCAAGGTCAAGGCGACCGACACCCTTGACGCCACGGTGCTGGCCGCTCAGGGCGGCTCGAGCATGGTGCTGTGGCGTGGGTACAAGTTTGCCGTTGGTGGCAACCATCCTGTGGGCGCTACCGTCGAGATCGCCCACGACGGCTGGTACGAGGCTGGTGTGGTACCTCGGTTCCCGAGGGTCAGGCGGGTCCGCTACGATGTGACGGCATGAGCGACCCGTTCGCCACTCACATGGAGTACGTGGCGCGTGCGTCCGTGGACCCAACCTGGTGGGCGTGCCTTGGCGCTTCCCTATCGTCCGCTGGTCTCCTGCTACCGAGGAATGGGCGTCTGCCATTGAGGCAGGACCCACGAAGATGAGGATCCGTGTCAAGCGAGGGCGCTCGGTGCAGTCGTACCCCGCTACCCCAGCGGGGGTATACTTGTCTGGCATGATGCCCGGTGAGGTGCCGTCGGTGGTGATCACGTTCGATCTGATCCCACCTCGAGATCCAGTCGTCGAGGCGGTAGCGCTAGCGGCTCGACACTGCGGCGAGTGGTGGCAGCGCAAGCAAGCGAGGATGCGGCGCATGGCACGAAAGCGCCGTAGGGGTTGGGCATGAGCAAGTCAAGCGACGTCAAGGACGCAGCGCGCCTCCTGTTGGATCTTGGGGGCAAGCTGATGGACCTCGTCAAGAACCAGGGCTTCTGGGACGGCCTAGCGGTGACGCTCCAGAAGGCTGTCGACAAGCGGGACGGCGGGAGGCTGTCAGATGAGACCCGCGTCCAGTGGCGCCGCTACGTCCAGTCTATTGCCGACCAGATGGATGTGAGGCTCGTCGAGGATGGCGCCATGTTCGTGTGCCACTTCCCCGACGCTACCCAGCTGCCCATTGGGTTACCGCGCCACGGCAAGGTGCGTGAGGATGCCAGGTGGGTGCGGCGAGTTATGCGGCATCGGCTGCGTCACTCGGATCGAGGCGAGAACTGATGAGCGACGTACCCTGGCACAACGGCAACCCGGTCACCATCGATGAGGAGCTAGCCGATGAGTGCAGCATGGGCTACCGACTGCGGATCGCTCCTGCGGTAGACGGAGACGGCAAGGTCTTCGTGGCCTACTTCGCCATCGTGACGGTCATTGGCATCGCTGGGGAAGTTGGCCCCGAGGGTCTGCTTGGCCCTTCCGAGCCGTTCTTCTGGATGCCTGGCCAGGCAGTAACAACCACGGACATCGACGAGGCGGTGCCAGAGATCCAGGGCTCAGTGAAGTGGGACGGGTGCATGAACTGGTGGGCCGGTGAACGCGATGTGGCCTTCCACGCATGCGGCGCAGACGCCCTCACCCTGATCCTGAAGGCGCTGTCACGAGCGCATGAGCTGAGCCTGTCCCTGACGAGGACCTAAGTAAGGATCCGCTCCGCCAGCCGCAACGCACCCATCCCGAGGTCAGCCCAGAACTGGGCTTGCTTTGACTGCTCGGCCTTGGTGAGTCTCTCGACGCTCTTGCCAAGCGCCTCTTGGAACTTGGGGTGCTGCCACAGTGCGTCCCCTCCGCCCAGTTCGGGCACCAGCTCCACGAGGCGTTGAATCATTCGCTGGAAGCTGTCGCCCTTGAACTCGGTAGGGTCGAGCCGGTTGGCAGGCACGCTGATGAACCACACGGAGTCCTCGAGCACCCTACTAGCGAACCGCACCACCAACCCCTCCGCTAGCCGTCGCGAGTCGTTGAACAGCTTTGTAGTCAAGCCCGGCTCCTTGCCACCAGAGCGCCCGCCTCGGTAGCGCTTCACCGCCCAGTCGGCACCCGCGGCTAGAGCTCGCTGCGCCACCTGCCTTCGTCGGATAGTGGCTGGGGCTGCGTCGGCGCTGATCGCTAGGATGCGCTCCCTGAGGATCTCGGCGATGGACTCAACTACGTCCTTGCCGATTTGCTCGCTGACCAGGTTGTGGACGACGGGTGTCACCTGGATGCGGACGGACGTGTAGCTCTTTCCAGACGCGCGAGTCCGCGACTTGACGTCGTAGGTGTCAGCCGAGAACAGCGTGTGCTCGGTGTCCTCAGCCAATGGCGTCTCTCACGCTGACACCTGGCAGCGACTCCCACCACTCCCTGATCTCCAGCTCTGAGAATGCGATCGTCTTTGGCGTCGGCCGGCGGTGTGGAATCTTGTTCGCTCGCACGAGCCGACGCAGACGGTGGATGGACATGCCGGTGCGAACTACCAGCCCAGGATATCCAAAGCACCGGTCCTTGGGCACGTCCGCCATGCCGCCATTCTAACTACTGCCGTACATCGGGGTAGATGAATCGCGCGACCCTGCGCGATCCCGCGCAATGTTGCGCGACTATCTTGCACCCTGCCCCTTATGCCCGTGTCAGCGCATGGGCAAGTATGCCAACACATTGGCATGGCCTGGACGGACGCGGGCAATGGGCTGGTGACCTGCGAGCACGGGGTCACTTACAACCCTGCTGTTGCGTCGTGCGTTGACTGCGACGCGACCCCGCCCGGCAGGGCCGAGTCCACGCCCGGCGAGGGAGAGTCCCTGGTAGCTGAGGCGTACAATCGCGGCCTCCTGGACTCCCTGGGCTGGGAGGCTCTGGCGAAGGCTGACTACGAGTTCGCCAGTGCCCGACGCACTCGGATGTCCGAGATCTCGGAGCCGCTGCTCGACGATCCTGAGACGGTGGAGCTCGGCATCAGGGCTGAGGCCATCGCGGCGAAGTGGGCCGACGTGGCGTTGAAGGCAGCGAAGCTGGCCAAGATGGACGTCTCCTTGCGTGAGCGGATGGCCGCCAAGGAGAAGCG
>QJVU01000496.1 GCA_003235605.1 Planctomycetota bacterium
TGCGAACTCGGGCCGGGGACATCAACCTGCAGGTTCCCACCTGGCAGCTGGTCCTGCTGCGGCCGGTCTGCCACGACTTCAAATCCATGCAGACGGTGGTGGAACCCCTGATCCGCCACCCCATCAACATCAACACCGCCGAGCCGGAGGTGCTGGTGTCCATGCTCAGGAACCTGCGCTATGCACCACGGCGCCCGCTGGTCATCAACGACGACGAGCGCGGCCAGAGCCAGAGCCAGAGCCGCAGCCGCTACACGAAGAAGGTGGGACTGCAACAGGCCAAGGAACTGGTCGACCGGATCGTGCAGCTTCGCGGCGACCACGGGACGAACGGTGAGGGCATCGGGCCTTTCCAGGGCTTCGAGGATTTGTGCAAGCGCCTGATGGCGCCCCTCGCGGCCGAGGCCCAGGACGGGGAAAGCAAGGACCAGCTCATCCTGCTCATGCGGAACTGGCTGACCGGCCGCCCTGCCACCGCCGAGATGGCGACGGCGCCGATCTCGTTCACGTCGGCATCCGTGGTGGCGTACCGGGTTGCCACGATGCGGAACAAGTTCTCGCTGCTGGAGGGTGCGCGGCGGGAGCGCCAAGGCATCGCCTGGCCGATCCCGGCGGGGGTCCTGGATCTGCCGATCCTGACCCAGGAAGCCTGGGCGGAGTGCTTTCGCCTGTCCCGCCGTGCCCCCGGCTACATCACCTATCCGATCAACGTTGCGCCCCTCGACCCACGCAGTCTGGACGATGATCCCGCGGACCACAGCACCGCGTACCTCGTGGCAATGCTGTGGCCCGACCACGGCCTGGGGGAGTGCCGCTACCCGAACCGGGACATGACCGACGTGGGGGTCCGCCAGGTGCCGGCAATCGCGCGCCCGGAGTTTGGCGCGGACGCCGCCCACGAGAGCTTTCGGCTCTCCCGGCACCCCGAGGGCCGCGACATCACCAGGGAAGGTCCCTACGAGATGCTCAACGACGGGCCCATGGGCCCGGGAGGCGGCCGGCAGAAACGCGCCCGCCACCACCGGCAGACCTTCCCCTTCACCGGGGACCAGGGCATGCCGCGGCGCTACGCCATCCACTTCTGGGCGCATCCCCGGACCCTCGGGGATCAAGCGCTGTTCGAGGCCGCAGGCAACCTTCGCGAGCGCAACCGGATCAACCTGCGGATCCAGGAGCGTCACTTCGTCTTCGAGATCCTGGACGAAGCCGGCCTGGACCCCGACGTGCGGGTCACCCGCACCCAGGTGGAGCGTACCGCCGGCCAGATCAGGGTGCCCATCGCCGAGCTGAACCTGAAGGACGACGTGCCGGTGCACTTCAACTTCGCTGCCGACGGCACCAAACCCGGGCAGATGTCGATGATGATCGATGGCGTGCCCCGCAAGGGGACGTACTTCCGCACCTGGCTGACCCAGGGGATCCCCGAGTACAAGCGTCCTCAGGTTGCTGCCGCCTACGATCCCAAAGACAAGGCCCTCTACCTCGACATCAAGGTCGAGAGCACCGAGCATTTCCCCGACCAGGGGGTGCTGCGCATCGGCCGCGAGCTGTTCGAGTACACCAGCAAGGACGACACCACGTTCTACTGCAAGGACCTCGACTCCATGGGCGGCCGCAAGGCGCGCATGCGGTGGTACGAGTTCCGCGACGAACTGGAGGTGGACAACCAGGGGCGTCCCACCCGCAGCGAGCGCGACATGAACCAGGCGGAGGACGACCGGGCGCCCGCCCATCCGGAGGGCGCCGGGGTGGAGTTCTACGGCTGTTCGACGCCCATCTACCGCAACACGCCCCTCACCCTGGGCGCCGCATCCCTGAGTGACAGGGTGGGCACCTTCGCCGTGGGGCGGGGGTTCTTGCGGAACCCGGAGGAGGTCTCCATATCCCTTGGACAGGTGAACGTGCGCCTGGGACGGGGGCTCATGGAGGCCAACCGCGATGACATCGAGCTGGCCAACCCGGTGGCCGACCAGAAGGGCAAGGGCTATCCGCCGGACAAGGCCGAGAACCGGATCTACGATGCGTTCCCGGAGTCCGGCGGCTTCGCGCTGCTCGTGCAACGGCCACTCAGGTTCAACTCCACCGAGGCGCAAGCGCCGGGCAGCATCGACGTCGGTGGCGTCGAGGTGATCCGCTACACCCGCCGCAAGGGGCACGTGCTCACGGGCATCCAGCGGGGCGTCCAGTTCCAGAACCTCAAGCCCAGCCAGAACCAGGTCTACGACGGCAAGGCCCGCATCTTCGTCACCGACTGGGATCCGCGGATCCTGGTCGGGGGCGGCGGCGGCGCCGGTGGTGGCCGGGGCACGCCGGCGCGGGAGCTGGCGAACTGGATGCTCCACGTGGTGCCGGTGTCGCTGCCGGTGGCGGGCGCCCTCACCGACCCCACGGTGCTGGGCTGGACGGAGTGGGCCCAGATCTATCCCAAGGACGACGAACGCAAGACCGAGTGGGTGCGCTACGACGTCATCGTCGAAGGACACCACCTGGTGCGGGCCCAGGAGCGTGCCTACCGGAGCCTCTGCTTCAGCATCACCGGCCGCAATACTCGCGGCCAGGTCGATGTGAATCGCGGCGGCGGCACCGCGGCAGGGGGGGAGTGGAGCTACAACCCGCCGGATCCGACCTTGATCGACATTCCCAGGATCGGCTACGTGGAACGGGTCGAGAACGAGTACCCGGTCATCTACCAGGCTCGCCTGGCCCTGCGCTTCCGCGGCGATCCGACCACGAACACTAGCTCCCACGACCAGAACGTCGGCAGCGCCGTGCTGCCGACCCACCGCCTGGAGCTGGACAGGGGTACCTACGGGGGTCTCAGCGCCAGGGTCGGCCGCAACGATCGGGTGGCTTTTGTGGGCGGCACCCAAGCCAACGGCAGCAACCGCCCGCCGGTGGAGTGGCACTCGGTGAACTGGGTGTGGCAGCGCCACGACTTCGAAGCCCAGGAGGACAACAACGCCAATGCCGACGCCGCCCCCCTGGAGCGTCTGGGACCGTATCCGTTCCAGGTCATCGGTCTCAAGGACGGGGTGCAGCAGGCGTTTGTCGGCGCCGCCCAGCGTGACGACTTCCGGGACATCCGCCAGGTGGACCGCGTCGTCAAGTTCCCGTCCGGGGAGCTGCCGGCGGCGTACGTGGACCATGCCAAGTTTGGCGGCTCCGAGGAGTACGCGCAGATGCAGGGCCTGGTCGACGAACTGGTGGCCGTGATACGGCGCTCGGAGCCCCTGGTGCTGGTGGAGGACATCGACAAGTCCGCCGCGCAGTTCACCGTCCACCAGCACCTGCAGGTGTTCCCCTGGGGGACGATCACCGTTGCCCAGGACCTCACCCAGCTGACGCCGAACTACGGGGGCCTCGTGATGATCGATGGCGAGATCCTCGCCTTCAAGAGCCACGCGGGGGGCGCGTTCCAGGTCGCCCAGAACGGCCGTGGGCTGTTGGGCACCGAGGCCCGGGCCCATGGTCGCGGCGCCCGGGTGCACTTCCTGCGGCACGTTCCGGCGGCGATCCTGGCGGCGGGGGTGAGC
>QJVU01000347.1 GCA_003235605.1 Planctomycetota bacterium
ACGCGGCTCGGGCCAGGCCCGTCCACCCAGTGGATGCCGTCAGGAATCGCCCCCGGCCGCGGCTCTGGCTTCTGTCCGGCAGGGAGCGGCTCCGGCTGCCAGTGGCCAAGCACCTCAATGGCGGTCTGTGTGACGGCTTCCGGGTCCTGGGCGCCGGGCACCCACAGGGCAGTCACCATGTTGCGCGGCTGGTAGTACCTGGCATGCAGCAGGACCAGCTGCGGCAGTGCGCAGTCTTCGATCTGGTCGAGCAACGGGTTCGGGTCTGCGATGCCGTTGCGAAGCAGGTGAGCCACGAGGCTGAGCAAGGGTGACACGGCTCTCGCCGTCAACTCCCGGCGGATTGCACTCTGCTTCACGCGCGCAAGCTGGTCTCTGGTAAGGCTCAGTCGCTTGAGGCGGTCTGTCACGGCGCGCAGCGCCTCGGGCCACACCTTGACGGGCACCCTTGCGGTGAAGCTCACGGTCTCGATGCCGACCCGGACCTCCAACTCTCCGCCCAGGCCGCGGATCGCCTCGTGGAGGGAGGGGGCGCTGGCCGCAGGCAGCTCGCTCACGGCTTGCGCGAGAACCTCGGCCACGCCCGGTCCGATGGCATGTCCTGCCGGCAGGTCCAATCGCAGCACAGCCCGGTCGGAGATGAATGGCTGCCGGGGCGCATCGCGTCTCACCACGATCGTCATTGGTCCCGGTCGCGCCTTCGTGACGACATCGTTGACGACGGGAACACCCGGGTGGGGGGCTGTGTCGAGGGCGCCGTCGGGCTGTCCTGTCCAAATGGGGGGGTCCGGAGGGCGCATCATGCTGCCGTCCTTGGCCAACTCCGCATTCCAGCACCCGCCGGTGATGGTCCAACAGCAGGTGGCCAGGCACGCGACCATCAGAAGTCGTGGATCGCCGCGCGTCATGTCCCACCCTCCGGCAGCACCAGGGTGCACCTGCTCGGGTCGAAGATCTCCTGGCACATCCGTTGGATGGCGGTGCCGGAGACGCGGGACTCGACGTTCAGCTCGGAGATGGGTGCCTGCCCAGTGAGTGCCCACACCTGCGCCATGTAGAGCGCCATCGAACCGGCGCCCGTCAGCATCGTGGCGCGCGCCGACAGGAAACGGCGCCGGACGCGCGCCAGCTGTTCCTCGTCCGGAGCTTCCTTCGTACACCGCTGGAGGATCTCCACGAGGTCCCTGTGGAGCTTGCTGTCAGCCGCGAGCCGGATTCCCGGCTTGGTGATCTCCAGGAGGAGCAGGCCGCCGGGACCGGGGAACGGCGCAGTTGCCCGGACCTGCACCCGCGGATGGCCCCGCGCGCGGAGCGCGTCGGGGAGATAGCTGTCCTGGTCGCCTGCCAGCCACGACGCGAACACGACGAGGTCCTGGGCGCTTGCTGACTTCGGGATCGGACAACCTAGCACCATGGTGTCGAGCGTATCCGCGGCAGCCTGCTCCGTGGACTGGTACCCCCCCTGCAGTCGGGGTAGATCCACGGTGGGCGTATGCTCCGGCGCGCGCTCGAAGACCTGCTTCAGGACCGCTTCGACCGTTTCCGGATCGAAACCACCGGCGAGCACGCTGCACGATCGTCTGGGATCGTTGAGCCGTCGGTAGACAGCCGTGGCCGTCTCGAACGTGAGGCTCCTGGCATCGCCGAGGTCGTAGAAGCGCGCAAACGGACCATCACCGTACACCTTGGCAAGCAGACGACGCCGTAGCGGAGTGTGCGGATCCAGGTCGAACGCCTTCTTGCGCTCGACTTGGATCTGCTTGAAGTGGTCGTCTGCCCCCCGTAGCAGTGCCTGGTCGCGGCGATCCTTCAACAACTCGGCGACGCGACGAATGGCATGGGTCGTGGTAGTGACCTTCAGCAGAACCGCGCCCGTGACGACGTGCAGCTGACTCCCGCTCGAGGGTGCGGCGCGCAGCGCTTTCTCCCAGGCCAGCGGCCTGGCGAGGCGCTGGATCTCGGCCTCCGCCTGGGCCAACAAGGCTCTGACCGCGGGGTCCTTGCCGCCTTCGGCGGCCAGCTCGCGGGCCAGGCCACGCGCACGGGCGACCGCAGCGGCCTCCTCGAGAGGATCCTCACTGCCAAGGGCGTGGGTGCCGGCCAGGCTCGCGCGAGCCAGGGCAAGCGAGATCCCTTCGAGGCCCGGTGGGTCCTCCTGGACCCCGGCAGGAATCAGGGTCACCCAGCACACCACCGGCGGGCCGCCGGTGGGCATCAACATGAACCGGCTGCCGTCCGCGGTTGCGACCATGCGGATCTTTTGCGCCGGGACGCCACCGCACGACAGTGCCAGCAAGAGCACCGGGGCCAGGGTGAGCATCCACCTCCTGTGAGCCTCAGCCTTCCTGCAGGTACTCCCCTTCTTTGATCTCATGCTCGTGCTTGCGGCGTGGCATCAACAGCCCGCGACGGGATCCATCGATGAAGTCGAGGATCACCTGCACCTCCGGGTGCTTCTGGCCGAGTCCCTGAACCCGAAAAACGCGCTCCTTCAGCGTGCCGGCGTTCCAGAACAGGCTCCGGTAGGCGCGCTTGACCACCGCAATCTGCTCGCTGACAAAGCCGGCCCGCCGGAGGCCGACGGTGTTGACGCTGACCAACCTGGCGCGGTCGCCCTGGACCAGCGAATAGGGCGGCGCGTCCTTGGAGAGCATCGCGCCGGCCCCGATCATCGCGTGCTGGCCAACCCTGGCGAACTGGTGGATACCGACCATGGCACCCAGGATGGCGTGGTCCTGGATCTCGGTGTGGCCGGCGGCCATGGCGCTGTTGGTGAAGACGACGTTGTCACCGACGATTGCATCATGCCCTACATGGGAGCCGGCGAGGAACATGTTGTCGGCGCCGATTCTCGTCACTCCTGTCCCGTGGGGGGTGCCGCCGTGGATGGTGACGTGCTCGCGAACCTGGTTGTTGTTGCCGATACGCAGCCGGCTGGGTTTGGGGTCAGCCTGCAGCTTCTTGTCCTGCGGGGTGGTACCCAGCACCGCCTGCGGATAGACCACGCAGTCATCGCCCAGCCAGGTGTCTCCATCGATCACGACGTGGGAAAACAGACGACAACCCTTCCCCAGACGGACCTTGGGGCCGATCAGGCAGTAGGGCCCGATCTCGACATCTTCACCAAGCTCGGCCTCGGGGGCGACGAGAGCCGTGGGATGGACGCCCATGGAAGTTGCGCAGTAACCCTCTCTTGAAGGTGGAGAAGCGACAGCCAGCCGCGGAGCCATTGTGGTGGGTCTTCGGCTCGGCGGCAACCAGTCAGGTGGCCGGCCAAGAAAAAGCCCGGTGACCGGTGGAGGCGCGGATCTGGTCTGGCCCGCCATGGACTCGGCTCCCGAATCCAGGATGGCGGCGAGGAGGATCCTTTCCATCGGATTGGTATTCTGTCGGGCGAGGACCTGACCAGCGTCCACGGCTCGAGGTGGACTGGCCCGAGAAAGGACGGTGTCAAAGAACTGCAGTGACCATCTACAAAGGTGAGACGGTAGCCGATGGAGTAGCACTCGGCTGTGTCTACCTCCAGGGCTATG
>QJVU01000431.1 GCA_003235605.1 Planctomycetota bacterium
GCTCGCGGGCAAACAAGCGCTCCAGCGTCGCTGAGACCCCGGGGTGATAGCACTTGAACCAGCTCTCGAAGTAGAGGTCGTCCCGGTGCACCCGCAGCACCCGCAGGCCGTCGAGGTCGATCTCGTCGACTCGACTGGTCGGCGCTACCTCCAGGGAACCGGAGATCACCAGGGCCTCGTGGCCCTGGGCCTTCAGCGCCCTGGCCAGGGCCTCGACGGTCCGTTCCGTGCCCCCGCAGAGGTCCGGCGGGAAACCATGAACGACCAGGGCGATCTTCACGGCCGCACCCAGCGCTGGACGTCGGATGCCTCGATCCGGTGGCCCAGGATCCCGTCCATGATCCCCATCACCTTGGCGGCGCCGGCGCGCACACCGCCGAACAGAAACGCGAACGGCCACCCACACAGCTCGAACAGGAAGAACGCCAGCCAGAGCCGCAGGCTGCCGTGCCGGCGAAGGTAGCGAACGCAGTTGGCCGCCATCATGTACTTGCGCAGGGGGGTCCTTCCTCCTCCGGACGACGCGCTCGCGTCGTGCACGACCCGCACCCACGGCAGCCAGAGCAGCTTGCGTCCCATGTCTCCCAGGCGCTTGCCCAGATCGGCATCTTCGAAGTACATGAAGTAGCTTTCGTCAAGGCCGCCGGCGGCTTGAAGATCGCTCATTCGATAGAGTGCGCAGGCCCCCGGCAAGAAGTCCACTGCATAGGGCCCGGTGGAGACATCCACGGGCTTCCTCCCCTGATGGTCCAGCTGCACGAGGTTGGGCCGGAACCGTACATGGGCACCTTCCGCCCACACCCTGCCGTTCGGCAACAGGATCGTCGGTGCCACACCGGCAAGGGTCTTGTCGTTCCGGAGCACCTCCACCAAGAGCCCCAGGAACCGGTCAGGCATGCGCACATCGTTGTTCAGGAACAGCACGTACTCACAGTTCCTCGCCTCTGCCCAGGCAATACCCTGGTTCATCGCCGCGCAGTAGCCCAGGTTCTGACCCAGTAGCTTCACCTGGGCACCCTCGATTCCGCGGAGCACCTCTTCCTGTGCGGGCCCGGAACCGTTGTCGATCACGAGGACCTCGAGGTTGCCATACCCCCCGGACTGCAGGTCGGAGACACAGTGCCGCGTCGCCTCGGCCATCCGCCAGTTCAAGACCAGGGCGACCACCAGGGGTTCAGCCGGTTCAGCCACAGAGCCCTCGGAAGAGCTTCCAGTACGAGGTGAACAGTCCGCTGAGGCAGCGGCGCAGGAAGGCGGCCACCCCGCGATCCGCCAGGCCGGGGTTCAGGGTCAACGCGTCCCCCACCAACAGATCCCGGTCACGGACCTTGCGCCCGCTCTGCGCCGCCAGCCGCCATTGGGGCACCTTCACGAGCCAGCGCACCTGCGACACCTTGCCGCTGAGCCACGCCAGGGGATGGAGCTTGACGGTTGCGAACACGAATTGGACCAGTCCATAGCACAACTGCGCCGGCAGCAACACCAGCAGGGTCCGCAGGCGCAGGCTCGTGAGCAGGACGAGCCATCGGTTGCGGCTGTGCAGGAACACCCGCCGCGCCGGGTAGGGGCCCAAGGGGTCCCGGAACGAGATCCCCTTGGTGCCGCTGCCATGCAGCACCCGGGCGCGGGGATCCAGGTAGATCTGGTGCCCCCGCAACCGCAGGCGCAGGGCCAGGTCGGAGTCCTCGAAAAGGATGAACAAAGCCGGGTTGAAACCGCCGACTTCCAGGAAACGCTGCCGGTGCACGAGCAAGCACAGTGCTACCAGCCCACCCACAGGACCTTCCGGATCCTTGGCCTCACCGAGGGGGCAGAACCAGTTGTGCAAGACCAACAGTCCCAGATAGTGCACGTCGGTTGCGTCGTAGTGCACGATCTCTGGTCGGTCCGCACAGAGGCTCCGGGCTTGCACGCAGGCCGCATCGGGGTGCTGGCTCATGGTGTCATCCAGACTGCGGAGGACCCCCGGCTGCAGCACGACGTCGTTGTCCACCAACAACACGCGCTCACCCTGCGCCTGCCCGACTCCGAGGTTCCGCGCCAAGGCCGGTCCGGCGTTGTAGCCGGTGTCGATGATCCGTACCTGGGGGAACTCCTTCGCCACCAGTTCCCTGGAGCCATCCTCGCTGTGGTTGTCCACGAGCAGGATCTCCTCCGGCGGCGGAGTCTGATCCAGCAGGGAACGGATGCAGGCCCGAAGGTACTCCCTGCCGTTCCAGTTCACGACCACCGCCGAGATCACGGGGGGAGCGTAGGAAGCGGGCTCCGGGAGATCCAGGAGGGATTGTCCCGGGGAAGCTCAGAGGCCCTGCTTCGGGGTGCAACACAAACGAGCCCGCCGGGCCTTGGCCTGCGGGCTCGTGTTCTTGGCTCGGCGTTCCGGTCGTCTACTTGACGAACTGGATCGGCGCGACGTTGCTTGCGTCGTACATCAGGCCCGAGGTATCGTACACCACGTACGCATGGTAGGCGGTGATCCCGACCGCGGCGGCTGGTGCGTTGTTCGGGATGTTGAAGCTGGCGCTGGCCTTGCCCCCCGCGCCGATGACACCCTTGAACCCGCTCAGGATCGGCGTGTTCGGCAAGGCAATCGTCAGGCTGGTGTACAGGTCGGGAACCAGCGGGATGCTCACCGGGCCAAGGGCGGTCTCCGGCCAGGTTCCGGTCAGCGAGCCGAAGATCCAATAGAGCCGACCGGTGTGGGCGCTGCCGGCGTTGATAGTGAGCTTCTGGCTGTCTGGCACGCTGATGGAGGCCTGGGTCCTGTCGGCCTGGAGCTTGGCGTTGGCCCAGGCCTGGATCTCATGGGCCGGCGCTGCCCGGTTCGTGAGACGAAAGTCGTCCATGTCCCAATTGCTCCCGGTGGAGCTGGTGGTGTGCATGCCCACCCGGAAGTTGCCGGTGCCCGAGGGCGCTGCCGACGGCGTGGTGAGTACCGTTGTCGAGAACGGCGAACCGTTGATGTAGTAGGTGGCCACCTTGGCGGCCGAGTCGACGACCAGGGCGACGTGCACCCAGCCCTTCTTGGCCGCTGCCTTGAGGTCGAGAAACGGCTGCCCGGTGGCCTTGTTGGACGGCCCCCGCAGGATCAGGTCCGCTGGGGCCCCACCCCATGCGCGGGTGTAGAGCCCTTCCTGGGCCACGCCCCCGGTGAACATCCGGAAGCTGCCAATGCCGGAGAAGAAGTAGGTCGCGAGGGTGCTGGGGGTCGACGCCTCCTTCATGAAGAAGGCGACGGTGAAGCTGCCGGTGAAGAGGCTGCTGTTGGTGCCCTGGTTGAAGCCGGTATCCACATAGGTGAGGGCGCTGGAGGCTTCCTTGCCGGCCAGGGCGTAGCCGCCGCCCACGCCGGTGGCCCAACCGTTGTTGGTGGTGTTGGTGGTGCTGAGGGTGCCGACGGCCGGGGCGCCCTTCCAGAGGTTGGTCACCGAGGTGCCGGAGCCCTTCAAGAAAGGGTAGTAGATCAAGTCCTGGGCTGCCGCCGTCGAAGCCAGCGCCACGAGCGCAGATACAGAGAGGGTTCGGAGCATG
>QJVU01000064.1 GCA_003235605.1 Planctomycetota bacterium
CTGACGCTCTAGAGGGTGGCGACGGAACGGTCGCCGTGGATGGCCAACACCATCACCCCAACCTGAGACTTGATCCATCTCACAGCGACCGTTCGCCGTCACCGCATGGGACAAGGAAAACAAGACAGGGTAGGAACCCGAGCGCCGCGTTGGAGAGCCAAGGGGACGCGGTGCTTGGGTCGTTCTTGATGGATCTTGGCAACCGCCGGAGGCGGGACGTCGGAGAGCGTCAGAGCCTGGGGATCATCCTTGCGCCGGTCGGCAGGTAGAGCGGGGGCACGAGGTTCTGTGACGCGGTCGGGTAGCTGACGCCCTGAAAGTAGAACTCGATGCCGGCGAGGGCCTGATCTCCGGGGATGAGGACCGGCGTAAGGCGCAGGCCGCTGCCCACCGGGGGTTGGGCGAAGATCACCAGCGTGGGCACGTACATGTAGAACCGGAATGGGAACGCCGTGGTCAGTGGTCTTGGTAGTCCGAGGCCCACGGTCCAGATCAGGTCCATGTTGGCGGGCACGTAGGAAGCCAGTGCGACCCAGGTGCCGACGCGAGGCTCGGGGTCGCTGAGCGCAGTGGAGCCCTGCCATGGCGCGGGGAGCGTGTTCGTGACTTTCACCGCGCCGGACGTGGTAGTGTTGGACAAGTAGGCGTCGGTCAGGGTCAGCGGGGAAGTGGTCGAGCTGTCCGTCACGGTCGCGTTGTAGAACTCGGAGCCGAAGATCGTGAACGCCGTGGTGTTTCCCGACAGCACGTCGAACCGGCAGTTCTCGTACCGGTTCCAGAGCATGTCCGGAGCTGCACCGTCGTTGTCGATCTGGAGCGTGAGGTTCCGGAACACGTTGTTGTGGCTGAAGATCCGGGGGGTGGCCTTCCCGCACTGGATGGTCACGTCGCCCTCGAACACCATCTCGCTGCCGTGGACGTCGAACCACGCATCCGCAGGGTAGACCCACAGCGCCTTCTTTCCCGCCGCCGCCTTGAACAGCGCATGATGGTGGAAGAACGCGGTCTCGCCCGCGGTGTTGCCCTGCACGTCGAAAAGGTCGCTCTTGCTCTCATAGTGGCCGTGGACGACGCGCAGCACCTGTCGCTGGGTGCTGGTGGTGGCCCGGCGGACCTTCATGAAGGTATCTCCATCCAGGAAGTTCGACCGCCAGTAGCGGCAAATGCTGGTGCCGTTGCTCGAGTTCACGACGAGGTCGATGCCCAAGGTGACGTTGGTGAAGTTGAGGAACTCGCCCTCCACCAACAGCTGGCCGCCGTTGCCGTTGTCGTCCAGGTCGAACCCCATCGGCGCATTTCGCAGGGTGCCGCCCACGATGTAGAACGCCGCCTTGTCCGTGGAGCTGGCGTGGAACTGGTAGCAGGCCTTGGCCTGATTGCTCGTATCCACGTCGAAGATGCGAACCGGGGTTATCAGCGAGCCTTGCGTGGTGGTGGCCTCCACGGCCACGCCGCCACCTACGATGGAGAGATCCGACAGCTGGGCGAGATGTGTGCGGATGGACAGGCCGACAGCCTGGCTGCCGAGGTCTAGGACCGGTTTCTTGCCCTGGTCGACGACGCCGCGGATGTGAACCTTGGTTTGAATCGTGGACAGCGCCTGCTCCAGCTTGATCGTGGGCGTCACTGCCGCATCGATGACGATGGCTTCCACTGCGCCCCCGGAGCCACTCACCCGCGCCTTCTCGGCGGTCGATAGCGCGCTCAGGGCCAGCGTGCCGTTGGCAAGCCGTACGGCCTCATCCAGCGACAAGCTGCCGTCCGAGACCTTGCCGTGGGAAACGGTGTCGTTCACGAGTGCGGTGAGACTCTGTGCCGGCAGCGTCGACAGTGAGGCCAGCAGACACAGGACGAGGACGGGAGGGGGGGAAAAAGAACGGAGGGAAGCGGAACGGAGGGAGGAGGTCAGCATGGCTAGCGGATGGTCATCTTGTTGTGAAGCGGAGGAGCGGGGGTTGGCGCGGAGGTCTGGCCGACGACACCGACAAAGCGATGGGACACCGCAGCCGTGCCATGGAGGACCGGACAGGCCCGGTCTCGCCGGTTGCGGCGAGGCCAGCTGTCAGCCTCCCGAAGGCGGAGGGATGCACAGCGAGGTCGGAACATATCGGAGACAGCCGATCCACGACGATACCGCGGCACTGGGAACTCGACAAAGACCTCGGTTTTTCCCGGGCTGCTCCTTTCTCAGGCGTCCCCCACCAACTTCTGGAGCGCCGCGAAGGCCCTTCCCATGTAGTCCATCATCGTGGCGTCGAGGTCGAACCCGTGGTGCGCCAGGATCTTGGGGTTTTCGGCGTTCATTCGGCGCAAAGATCGTTGGATGCCGGGGTTGGCGCCGGTGAACTCGCGGATCAGGCCCTGCCACTTGCGCGCGAGCGTTAGAACCGGCTCCCTGGTTGGGTCAGAGCCGCGGCGGATTGCACATCGAACCGCGGCGAAGAGGTCGCGCCATTCCTGCTCCACCTCTCGCATCCGCTCGTTCCCGACATGCTGCGCCCGGGCTCGGAGCAGTTCGCGCTGCTCGGGGGTGTAGTAGCTTTCCATCTTCACCGTGATCTCGATCGTCTCCAGGAGCTCGTCGACGGAGACCTCGCCCGCGCCGCGCAGCCAGCCCGCGACCGCATGCAGGCGGTCGCGCAGACGCTGCTGCAAGTCCACCTGCTCTTCGAGGCGTGCCAGGTGTTGTTCCAGAACGCCGAGCAGCGATGCATCATCGCCCGCCAGACAGTCACGGATTTCCTCCAGGGCGAAACCGAGCTGGCGCAACGAGACGATCTGCTGCAGCCGGACGATCTCCTTGGCCCGGTAGACGCGGTGCTCGCCGTCACCGCAGCGGCGGGGTGAGAGCAGGCCGATCTCGTCGTAGTAGTGCAGCGTGCGGACCGAGACGCCGGCGCGTTTCGCCAACTCGCCTACCTTGATGCCGCGCTCATCCATGTCCATGTCGTGCCTCCATGGCGCAGCCTACACCCTCACGCCACGTGAGGTTCAAGGGGGAACCTAGCGCGGCAACACGCGGTGCACGTCTTCCGGGGTGGGCGTGGGCGCTTGCAGGCGGTAGTTGTCCTGCAGATGCTTCAAGAACTGCGGCACGAAGCGGCCCTGTTCCCAGCCCCGAAGGGATCCGACCAGCCAGACCTCCCGGCCGGCGGCGAGGTCGCCTGCCACCTGCGCCTGGTACGAACGGATTTCCTCCTCGCCGACAGCATCCACCCGCAGCTCCGCAAGGAGCGGGTTCAGCAGGCGCTGGGGGCCTTCGAGGTAGCGCGCCCACTGCCGGCAGACACCTACGTCGGACTCCAGGAGGATGATGCGTGCGCTCGCGGCCCCCAGTCCCTGGACGGCACGGATACGCTCGCGCACGGGATCCTCGAAGAACCGGGGCACATACGCGAAACCGCTCAGCGCCAGCGCTGCGAGGGGCAGGCCCAGGACCAGCGAGGGGCGCACGCTGGGGGATGGCCCGCGGGAACCCAGGAACAGACACGCCGCGCAGATCGACCATGCCACCAGGCCCCAGCCGTC
>QJVU01000253.1 GCA_003235605.1 Planctomycetota bacterium
CTCCTGCACTTTGGAGTCCCAAAGACCAAGGAGACCGACGACACGAGGGAGTGGGAGAAGGCCGCCGAGCAACCTAGCGCGACGCTCCTGGACTTTCCCAGCACGGATCGGCAGAAGAAGCTGAGCTTTTTCCCAGGCGTTCTGGCTGTGGAGAACGAGAAGGAGGGCAAGACCTCTGGGGAACGGCTGTTCTTGGCCGCCAATGACTGCGCTGGCTCGATGGACGGCGAGTTCGTGATCCTGGGCAAGGTGGTTGGTGGGCTCCAGGAGCTTCAGGAGCTCGTGCGCAACACTGGTTTCTCGTCGGGCGACGAGGCCAAGGCAGGCGTCGGCAAGCCCGCCGATCTCATTGAAGTCTCAGTTTCCGTGAGATGACGCGAGTCTCCCCGGCCCGCACCGTCGACCTGGCCTCACGTGTCTAGCGCATCGTCGAGCCCTTTCAGGCGCTCGTAGATCCGCTCGAAGTCCTCCCGCCCCCCGCACTGGATGGTGATTCGGGAAGCCCTGCTGCCGTAGTGCACCCGAACGGGCGCTCCCAAGATCGTTGCCAGGGTTTCTTCGATCTCGTTCACCCAAACGGGACGGCCCGGCTTGTCGCCAATCCTCCCGTGCCTCTTCGCCTTCGGGTCGGTGGCCGCGTTCAGGGATTGGATCCATGCTTCCAGCTGCCGCACCGTGAGGCGCTTCCTCACCACCGCCTCCGCCAAGCCAGTCTGTTCCTCGGGGCTCGCCAGACCCAGCAGGGCTCGCCCGTGCCCCATGGTGAGGGTTCCACGTGAAACCATGGCCTGCACGTCGGTGGGCAACTCCAGCAAGCGGAGGAAGTTGGTGACCGTGGAGCGGTCCAGCCCAACCTGCTTTGCCAACTCGGCGTGATTGCCCTTGGAGAGATCCAGGATCTCCCGGAATGCCCGCGCCTTCTCGATGGCGTTCAGATCGGTGCGCTGGACGTTCTCGACCAGGCTGAAGATCGCCGCCTGCTGGTCCTCGATCTCCCTTACCACCGCGGGGACCCGCTCCAAGCCTGCAAGCTTCGCGGCACGCCACCGGCGTTCCCCTGCCACAATCTGGTAGCGGCCAGCCACCGGCCTCACGAGAATGGGCTGGAGGATTCCAGATGCTCGGATCGAGCCCGCCAGTTCCTCCAGCTGCTTGCTGTCAAACTCTCGGCGGGGTTGGTGCGGGCTCGGGTCGACCTGCGTCACGTCCAGGCTCCGAACCTCGTCGCCCGAGAGCGGCTCCCCGGCAAATGGTTCCTGCGGCACCGATTCCTCCGAACCAGACAAAAAGAACTCCAGACCTCTACCCAAGCGGCGATCGACCATAAAGCACCTCCCTGACCAGCTCCCCGTAGGAGCGTGCACCCTTGGAAAACAGCTGGTAGTCGAACAGGGTAAGCCCCCGGCCAGCGGCCTCCACGAACTTCGGATCCCGGTGGATCATGGCCTCCACCAGCTGCCCCCCCAGATTCTGACGAAGTTCCGCAAGGATGTCCCGGACAACCGGCTGACTCCGATCCAGCATTGTGACGAGAACCCCGAGGAGCTGAGCCTGGCCAGGGAACGCCGCGGAGGCCTTCGCCAGCGTCTGCATCATCTGACCAAGGCCATGCATGGGAAAGAACTCCGGTGGCACGGGGATCAACACCTCCTTGCAAAGGCGCAGCCCTGCCCAGCCCCAGCCATCGATGCCCGGCGGACAGTCAACTACGACCCAGTCGGTGCCCTCCCCCTCGAGCTCCCGCAGCATCTGCGCGAGTAGTTCCACGCTCCGCTCGGAGCCTTCGCCCTCTCTCGGTGATGGCAAGACGCGGAGCCCGTCCCGGAGATCTCGCAGCCGCGCCCTCTGACCTTGGTCGCGCTGTCCGTGGCGGTATTTCGCCGACGCTCCAGGGGCGTCCAAGAACATGGCCTGCACGGCCAAAGTCGCATTGCCCTGGGGATCGAGGTCCATCAGCACCACCTGTTGGCCCGCCAACGCCAGACCATGTGCCAGGTGGACGGCCGTGGTGGTCTTGCCGACTCCGCCCTTCTGGTTGGCCAATGCCACCGATCTCACCTCAATCCCTCCGCGGCGAGAATACGCACCGCCGCGACTCGCCGACCCGCTATCTAATCCCTGCAACCGCCGCCGAGGAAGGGCGGATTTGCTGGCGGGGCAAAAAACACCTGGCCACAATGCAGCATGGCCATGAATGTGCTCCGCTCGGCCTGGATCGAAGCCAAAGCCCTGCACCGGGTTCTTGGCATGTGGCTCCTCGGTTTCCTGCTGGCCTGGCTCCTTCTGATCCGACTTCAAGAGCCCGCCTTCTTCCGTCGCCGTGGGGTCCCCTTCTACTGGGCCAGCACGGAAGCCTTGCTGACCCTCGGATTGGCGTTGCTGCCGTTGATCGGTCGCCTTGCCCAAGGTGGCTCAGCCACAGCCTGGGCCGTGCGCTGTTCCTCCGCGCACATGGTCCGGATACTCTCAAGCTGTTTATCCACAGTTGGTTATGGGGTCTTTGTCACAGCGGTAACGGCAGCGTTCGCGTTTGCGCTTGACAGTATCGCGGGCGGCCCTCGGGACTGGCGGCCCACCCTTCACCTGGCGGGAGCCTGCCTCCCCCCCCTTCTGATCCTGGCGGCCGTGGCGCCGGGATTCGCCCTCCTCACGATGGGCCGAACCCAGATGATCTTCGTCTGGCTGGTGGCTGCGGCCCTCGTCTTGCACTTCCTGTGGCCCGGGCCAGTGGTGGACAAGCCTTTGGTTGGGCTTCTGTCTGTGCTACAAGCCACGGCGGCGGGCTTGCTGTTGTCGCTTGCGGCGACCCTCCACAGAGTTAGACCCTGGCCAGCTCGCCCAGCTAGTCATGCGCATCGGCATCCTAGGTGACATCCACTCCAACAAGGAGGCCCTCATCGCCACCATCGAGGCCATGCGGGATGAGCGCGTGGACCACTGGGTCCAGGTGGGGGACATCGTGGGCTACGGAGCCGAGCCAAGGGATTGCCTGGCCATCGTGCGGGAGCTGGGCTGCACGGTTTGCATCGGCAACCACGACGCCGCTGTGGTCGGCCTGTTGTCGACGGACTACTTCAACCCCTACGCCCGGCAGGCGGTAGAGTGGACCCGCAGCAAACTCTCCCCTGATGAACTCGACTACCTGCGCCAACTGCCCCTCGTGGTCGTGAAGGAGGACTACACCGTTGTTCACGGCTCCCTGCACATGCCAGAGCAGTTCGGCTACGTGATCAGCGTCGTGGAGGCCAAGGACTCCCTGCGGGCACAAGAGACAGGGATGGGCTTCGTCGGCCACTCCCACGTGCCTGCGATCTACATGGAACGAGAAGGCCTCCCGACCGGGGAGCTGGAGGTCGTCTATGCCCCTGAGGTGACGGTGTCCACGGCCGGGTGTCCGAAGGTGCTCATGAACGTGGGCAGTGTCGGCCAGCCGAGGGATGAGGATCCACGGGCAGCCTATGCGATCTACGACACTCATGCCAACGAAGCGAGCATTCGCCGCGTGGAGTACGACGTGGCAACCACGCAAAAGAAGATCCGCGATGCCGGCCTACCCGAGGTGTTGGCGGATCGGCTGGCTTTGGGGGTCTGACCTGGCAGGCACGGTCGACTCGCACCTGCGCCAATCAAGGCACCCAGCCTAGGACGACGACCTGCGTTTCCGTCGTGGTGGGTGGAAGTCCCGCCGCTCCTCACCGAACTCGCGGGACATTGTTGCGTAGAGCTTGCGCAGCGCGTCCTGCTCCATCTGGCGCACCCGTTCGCGGGTCATGCCCAGCTCTTCACCAATGCTCTTGAGAGTGAGCGGCTTGCCGGTTTCCAAACCGTAGCGCATCCGCAAGATGGCTGCCTCGCGACCGTCGATGGTGTCCAGCAGCTCGTCAAGCCGCTCGAGCTCCAGCCTCCAGAAGATCTCCTCCTCCGGAGTCCTGCCCTCATCGTCCACCAAGAACTCACCCGAGACCGAGGACGCGTCCTCGTTCATGGAGTGCGTGGGCTGGGAGTTGGCCAGCACGGTTTCGCGCACCACGTTCCAGTTCGACACGGGCAACTCTAGCTCCTCCGCAATCTCGGCTGACGTGGGAGCGCGTCCGAGCTCGTAGTTGAGTTCCATCGCCATCGTCTTCCACCTGGAGACGATCTCCGCCATGTAGGACGGGACTCGAACCGTCCTCACGGTGTTGACCAGTGATCTGCGAATGCCCTGCTTGATCCACCATGTAGCGTAGGTGGAGAACCGGCAGCCGGCGTCGGGATCGAACTTCTCCACCGCCTTCATCAGGCCGATGTTCCCTTCCTCGATGAGATCCATGAAGGACAGGCCTCGGTTGACGTAGTTCTTGGCAATCGACACGACCAAACGGAGGTTTGCACGGATCATGTGCTCCCGTGCGGCCATGTCGCCCCCGGCAATCCTGCGGGCCAGATCGATCTCCTCCTCGGCGCAGAGCAACGGCACCTCGTTGATCTCACTCAGATAGGTATCCAGCCCGTGGTCCTTCATGCTTGTCCGCTCTCCGTGCCTCCCCACCTCTTCTCCGCTCGAATATCGGGCAGTTACAAACCGGACTTGACGAGACTGTAGACAAACCGGACGCATGCCGAGACCGTGTCGGTTTTCCCAACCTCGGCGATGGCTCGGGATGCAGGTGTCGTGGCGCCGGTGCTGTCGAGTCCTGGGCCTAGAACAGCGTGTATAGGAACGGTGCAGCGCCAGTGCCCATCAGCGCCAACAGGATGCCCAGCATCGCAAAGACGAGGACGATAGGGATCAACCACCACTTCGCGTTCTCGCGCATGAACGCGAAGAAGTCACCGATCAGACCACCGCCGCGGGCCTCCTGCACGGCGTCTTCAAAGGACTGTTGGCCTGGGGAACGTTCGCTCATGGGTCTCTAGTCGTCCTGGGTGTCCTGGTGTCGTTGTTGTCCTGTGTCCTCGTATCCAAGGGCCTCGAGTACCCTCCGGAGTCTGAAAACGCCGGAGTCAGGAGGCACTTGTCAGTATAGCCTGAGATAGCTGGACGGCTCTCGGCCGCCTCTGTGATCCGTCCAGTAGCTCTCTGCTTGGGGCTCGAATCGCCGGTGCATCACATCCTTGCCGGTGAGCCGAAACCACAATGCGATCGGTGTGAATACCAAGTAGTAGATCAGCCGCAGCAGGGTGGCCGAAACCACGAAGCCGATGGGAATTGCCATGAGCATGAGCAGCGCATAGACCGGCCATACCAGCTTCGGTTGGATCAGCCCCAGGACCAGCACCACCGGGCCGGCTGCTGCCACGCTCCAAACCACCGCGGGGGGGAGGCCCAGGGTGACGTGCAGCAGCACCCACGCCAGAAGGGGAAACCCCGCCAGAGAGATGTAGCTGAACTGTCGTAGCTGCGTTTCGGACGGTTTCAGATCCAGCTTGAGCATGATGTCAGTCCAGGGCAAATGCGGACAGGTACTCCTTGCGGTCCACCTTGGGTGCGTGCTTCTGCTCCTTCTTGCAGATTACCTGGTTTTCGAGCACGAGCACGTCCATCTCCGTGCCCCAGAAACAACGCAAGGCATCTTCCGGGGTGCAGACAATCGGCTCACCACGCACATTGAAGCTGGTGTTGATCAAGACCGCGCAGCCTGTCTTTTGCTTGAACGCTCGCATCAACGCGGTTAGGCGCGGGTTGCGATCCGAGTCCACCGTCTGTACCCGCGCCGAATAGTCCACGTGGGTGATCGCTGGGACCGTGGACCTCTCCTGGTTTAGCTTCTCGAGGCCGTGCTTGTCAGGGTCCACCGACTTGCGAATCGACTCCAGGACTGGCGACACTACCAGCATGTAGGGGCTTTCGTCCTCTTCGCGCATCTGGAAGTAGTTGCTGGCGTCCTCCTTCAAGACGATAGGGGCGAAAGGCCGGAACGACTCGCGGAACTTGATCTTCAGGTTCATCACCCGCTGCATCGAGGGAGAGCGGGCGTCGCCAATGATGCTGCGGGATCCCAAGGCGCGGGGTCCGAACTCCATCGCCCCCTGAAACCACCCGATCACGTTCTCTCCGGCGATCAGGTCGGCCACCCGGTTTGTCAGCTCCTCCTCGTCGTCGTAGGACTCGTACTGGACCCTCTCCCGATCCAGCATGGCGCGGATCTCTTCGTTCCCGTAGGCCGGTCCGAGAAGGCTGCCTTTCTGGGCGTCGGTGCCAGCCACCTTCCGGGGCCGGTCCAGCAGGTGGTACCATATGAACTGCGCCACACCCAACGCGCCACCTGCATCGCCGGCGGCAGGTTGGATCCAGACGTTGTCGAAGGGTCCCTCGCGGACGATGCGGCCATTGCCGACGCAGTTCAGCGCTACGCCACCCGCCAGGCACAGGTTCTTCCTCCCGGTGATCTCGTGTGCGTGTCGCGCCGTGCGCAGCATCACCTCTTCGGTCACCCATTGGATGGAAGCCGCAATATCCATGTGGAACTGGGTCAGCTCGGTCTCTGGGCCCCGCGGCGGCTGTCCAAACAGCTGGTGGAACCTTGCCGAGGTCATCCGCAAACCCACTGGATAGTCGAAGTAGTCGAGGTTCAGGCGGTAGCTACCGTCCGCTTTCAGGTCGATCAGGTTCTCGACGATCTTGTCCCGGAACCTGGGCACCCCGTACGGCGCCAGCCCCATCAACTTGTACTCTCCCGAGTTGACCCGGAAACCGCAATAGTAGGTGAAGGCCGTGTAGAGCAACCCGAGTGAGTGGGGAAAGCGGATCTCCTTCCGCATTGTCAGCTTGTTGCCAGTGCCCTCTGCGATCGTGCTCGTGGCCCACTCACCCACGCCATCCATGGTCACGACGACCGCCTTCTCGAACGGCGACGGAAAGAACGCGCTGGCTGCGTGGCTCTCGTGGTGCTCGGTGAAGACCAGGGGGTTCTTGGGCCTGCCGCCAAGGTGCTTCCTAATGACCCTTGGCATGTGCAGCTTCTCCCGCAGCCACACGGGGACCGCCTTCGAGAACGATGCGTAGCCGCGGGGCGCAAACGCCAGGTAGGTCTCCATGAGCCGGTCGAACTTCAACAGCGGCTTGTCATAGAAACCCACGAAGTCCAGGTCCTGGACGGTAATGCCCTCCTTGCGAAGGCAGTAGTTCACCGCATGGCTGGGAAAGCCGGCATCGTGCTTCTTGCGGGTGAAGCGCTCCTCCTGGGCGGCGGCCGCGATCTGGCCGTCCCGGAGCAGACAGGCGGCCGAGTCGTGGTAGAACGCGGAGATCCCCAGGATGTAGTTGGGCATGGAGTTTGCGCAGTGCAGAGGTCGCGGGCGGAAGGCCGCGCAAGTATAACCCGCGCGGTGGAGAGGGAAGGCACGATGCCCGCGGCAAGCTGTCGGTCGCGCGACTTGGTGCGCCCCGGTGCATCCCCGAGCCTCATGAAGTGCGCTCTCCAGGGGACCGTGGAGAGGTCGGCGGAACTGCGTTGCAGCATCGCCGTGGCACGATCGCCTGGGGCGGCGCGCGGGGGCGGCCGTACAGCAGCCATCGCAAGGGCGTGACACTGGGCATAAGACTGTCGGTCAGAGCATGTTAGGCCCGCGGCAGGATCGCGTGAGGCGTCCGCGGCACTCGTCGTGAGGGCGCTGCGCCCGGCGGAACGTGCCCTCTCGCACCAAGCGCGGCTGCACCGACCGGCACTTTCTTCCAAGACTGAAATTGACCGTGGAGGGGTGATCTTTTAGGTAACGCCGCGCGTACCGCGATTCCCTTCGTCCCGTGCGGATCACCTCCAGGGGAAGAGCCGGTGCGGACACGGTGCCGGGGTTGCTGCTGCGGGGTGATCTTCGGACGCCGGGCGGCATCCACGGCAGGCCCAGATGCACGAGAGAGGTAAGGCTTGACCCAGATCTTCCCCAGGTGGACCAACCTTCTGCCGGGCGTCGGGGCTGCCCTCGCGGGGGTTGGAGCCCCGGTGCTGGTGTTCCTGGTCTGGCTGTACTTCTCGCCATGGAACACGGACGTGGGCTACGCCCCGCTGCAACCGGTGCCCTACAGCCACAAGCTCCATGCCGGCCTGCTCGGGATGGACTGCCGCTACTGCCACCAGGCTGTGGAGAAGGGTCCGCACGCGGCAGTCCCCACCAACCAGACCTGCATGAACTGCCACTCCCAGATCAGGCTCGACAGCGCGCTACTGCAGCCCGTCCGGGATGGCTACGAGACGGGCAAGGCGGTCAAGTGGGTGAAGGTGCACCTGCTGCCGGACTATGTCCGCTTCAGCCATGCCGCCCACCTCAACGCCGGCGTGGGCTGCGTGAGTTGCCACGGGCGCATCGACGAAATGGAGATCGTCCACCAGGTCAAGCCCTTGAGCATGGGCTGGTGCCTCGAGTGTCACCGCAACCCGGCCGAGCATGTCCGCCCGACCAACGTGAGGCCCACGGACATGGACTACCTGGAACAACCCCTCGAGACGCGCATCGCCAACGGCGAGGCACGGATCGCCGCCCAGAAGCTCAACCCGCCAACCCATTGTTCCGCCTGCCACCAATGATGACGAGGAACGCGACGGAGACGAAGGAGCGACAGTACTGGCGCAGCCTGGACCAGCTGGAGAACACGCCCGAGTTCCAGGAGCTGCTGCACCGGGAATTCCCCGAGGGCGCCACCGAACCGCTACGGGATCCGGTTTCCCGCCGGCGTTTCCTCGGGGTCGTGGCTGCCGCAGTGGCCATGGCCAGCACCGGCTGCCGCAAGCCGGAGCGCCGGATCCTCCCGTACGCCAAGCGGCCCGAGGACACTCTGCCCGGCATCGCCGAGTACTACGCTACCAACCAGGTGCACGACGGCTACGGCATCGGCGTGGTCATGAAGAGCGCTGATGGCAGGCCGGTCAAGGTGGAAGGCAACCCTCTGCATCCCATGAGCCTTGGCGGCGCCAGCAACAAGATGCAGGCGGAGGTGCTGAGCCTCTACGACCCCGCCCGCTCCAGGCATCCCGTCGACCATCGCAAGACGACCGGCGAGCACGGCGACCACGACGGCTCCCACGGTCACGGAGAAGCGAAGACGACGACCTTCGCGGACTTCGAGGCGTTCTGGGCAAACCACGGCAGGCAGCTGCAGCAGATGAGCCAGGGCAAGGGCTTCGCGGTGCTGATGGCACCAACCACCTCGCCCACGACGTTGGCGATGGTGGAGAAGCTCAAGAAGGCCTTCCCCAAGGCCACGGCGCACACCTGGGCACCGGTCAACGATGACAACGTCGTCGCCGGCACGAAGGTGGCTTTCGGCCACGCCATGAACCCGCGGTACCACCTGGAGAATGCCCGGGTCATCGTCGGTTTCGACAGCGATCACATGGAGTGCGGGGCCAGCAGCCTCGCCATCGCCCGACAGATCGCCCGCGCCCGCTCCCTGAAGGACGAGAACGGCACGCTGCCGAGGCTCTACGCCATCGAGAGCTACTACACACTCACCGGAGCCTCCGCGGACCACCGCTTCCGGGTGCGGGCCCATGAGGTCTCGGAGGTCGTCATGGCCCTCGCCCATGAGCTCGAGAGAGGACACGGCGTCAACCTCGCGGGCATGGACACCTCCGCGTTCAAGGACCGCTCGTGGCAGTACAACGGCAAGAACTGGATAGAGGTCCTGGCCAAGGATCTGGCGCGAAACCGCGGCACGAGCTGCCTGATCTGCGGTCCCGGCCAGCCCCCCGCGGTGCAGGCAATGGTCCACGCGCTGAACAGCGCCCTCGGCAACGCCGGCAAGACCGTTTCCTACGCGCCGACCCCGGCAGGCATGACCGAGAGCCACACGGACTCCCTCAAGGCTCTGGCAGCGGCCATGGGGAAGGGCGAGGTGCAGACCCTGGTGTTCCTGGGCACCAACCCGGTCTACGACGCCCCGGCGGATCTCGAGTTCGCAAGCAAGCTCGAGAGCGTCGACACCACCATCCACCTGGGCCAGATGGAGGACGAGACCGCCCAGTTGTGCACCTGGCACGTCAACCAGGCCCACGACCTGGAAGCTTGGGGAGACATCCGTGCGTACGACGGGACTCTTGGCTTCGTCCAGCCGCTGATCGCTCCATTGTTCGGCGGCAAGTCGACGTTGGAGTTGCTGGCGGTGCTTGCCGGAAGCAAGACCACAACCGGCTACGACCTGCTCCGGCAGCACTGGCAGGCGGAGCGGGGCGCTGGCGACGACTTCGAAACATGGTGGGCCCGCTCCCTGCACGACGGCGTGGCGCGTGACAGCACCACCGGCACCGTCCCCGGTAGCCTCCGCTGGAGCAATGTCCGGGACTTGGTAGCGAGCGTCGAACCAGCACCTGTGGCCAGCAAGGACAGTCTCGAGGCCTGCTTCCGCGCCGACTACACGATCCACGATGGGCGGTACAGCAACAATCCCTGGTTGCAGGAGCAGCCAGACCCCATGCACAAGCTGACGTGGGACAACGCGGCGCTGATGAGCCGCAATACCGCGGAGGCCCTGGGAGTCTGGAACGAGGACCTCGTGGAGTTCAGCCTGGATGGTCGCAAGGTCACGGCCCCGGTGTGGATCCTGCCGGGCCATGCGGACTACAGCGTGACCTTCCACCTGGGCTACGGCCGCGCTCTGGGGAAGGAGTGCGAGGTGGCGAACGGCGCGGGATTCAATGCCTACCGGCTGCGCACAATTGGCGGCGTTGGCAGAGGCCGGGAGGGTCGTAGCAGAGAGGCCCTGTACATGGCGAGCGGCATGAGCGCCAGGAAGACCGGTGGCAAGTACCAGCTCGTGACCACCCAGAACCACGGCGCCATGCAGGGCCGGCCCGTGGTGCGCGAGAACACCCTGGCGGGTTACAAGGCAGATCCGGACTTCGCACCGAAGATGGCTCCGATGTCCGACGAGGAGAGCCGGAAGCTGAACCGCTCGTTGTGGACCGCGGACGATTTGCCGGAGGATCACCGGTACGACAAGGGCTACCAGTGGGGCATGGTCATCGACCTGAACGCCTGCACCGGCTGCAACGCCTGCGTGGTGGCCTGCCAGGCGGAGAACAACATACCCACTGTCGGCAAGTCCCAGGTTGCGGTGGGACGGGCGATGCACTGGATCCGCCTGGATCGCTACTTCACGGGTGACAAGAGCGAGAGCCGACTGGACGTGCCCGGACGCCGCGAGGTGACCGAGGCGGACAACCCCCAGGTGGTCCACATGGCGGTGCCCTGTCAGCAGTGCGAGAAGGCCCCGTGCGAGGTGGTCTGTCCGGTGGCGGCCACGACCCACAGCCCGGAAGGCCTCAACGACATGGCCTACAACCGCTGCATCGGCACGCGCTACTGCAGCAACAACTGCCCCTTCAAGGTGCGCCGATTCAACTACCTCGACTTCCATGGCAAGACCCCTGAGACCACGAAGATGGCCCAGAATCCGGACGTCACGATCCGCGTCCGCGGGGTCATGGAGAAGTGCACGTATTG
>QJVU01000260.1 GCA_003235605.1 Planctomycetota bacterium
GGCCACGCCCACGGGGCCCAGGAGGCCGACCGTAACTTCATGCCTCATCATTGTGTACCTCCGTGAATCGGGGTGAATGCGCGCATTCTATCCAGTCGCCGATTGCAACGCCCGGGGACCTAGTGCGCATGCGTCGGGTACGCCATGTGACCCATGTCGCGGTTGAGATGCGCAGACGAGATACCGTGGTCGGGAACAGGCCCCTTGCTCCAGGCCCGCGCCAGCCTACAGTCAGCTTCCGGTCCACCGGCGTCCCTTTTCGCACAGGAATCGCCCATGCTGAGATGCATCGCTCTCACCGCGCTCGGTGGCGCCGTTGCTCTGCTCTCACCCTTGCCCTGCCAGACGGCGAGCAACGTCGACGCGCAACATTACAAGCTGGAAATCGAGGTGATCTTCAGCAGCCAGACAGTCAAGGGCACCAACACCGCGACCTTCAAGAGCCTGGTCAACGGGCTCACGACCCTCGACCTCGACCTTACCTCCGGTCTACAGGTGGACGGGGTCACGATGGGTGGCAAACCCGTCTCGTTCTCACGACCGACGAACCTTGTCCGGATTGCCCTCGACACGACCTACAACAAGGACCAGAGTCTCACCGTGGCCGTGAGCTACTCCGGCAAGCCCGGCCGCGGCGGCTTCGGCGGCTTCGTGTTCACGCGCCATGGCTCCTCGCCGAACTACACCGATCTCGCTTGGACGCTCAGCGAGCCCTGGAACGCACGGCTCTGGTGGCCGACCAAGGACTCCCCTGACGACAAGGCGACCGCCGAGATCTGGGTGACGGCGCCAGACAGCTTGACCGCAGTGAGCAACGGTCTCCTGCAAGGCACCGACAGCCTCTCCGGCAGCCGCAAGCGCTTTCGCTGGAAGACGACCTACGACATGGCGCCCTACCTGCTGGCCATTTCCGTCACCGACTACCGCCAACGGGTCGACAAGTACACCCACCTGGGTGCCAACATGCCGGTGGAGTTCTACGTTTTCCCGGAGTCCTGGAACAGCTGGCAGTCCGGCCTGAACCTCATCCTGCCCATGCTCCAGGCATTCTCCGATGCCTACGGCCAGTATCCGTTCGTGAGCGAGAAATACGGCATCGCCCAGTTCACGTTCGGCGGCGGCATGGAGCACCAGACGATCACGGGCCAGTACAACGTCAGCGAGTGGCTGTCCGCCCATGAGTTGGCCCACCAGTGGTGGGGAGACATGATCACCTGCGCCACCTGGAAGGACATTTGGCTCAACGAGGGTTTCGCCACCTTCTCGGAGGCGGTTTGGATGGAGCGCAAGGCCGGCGGCGGCTTGGCCGCCTACCACAGCCGCATGCGCTCCAACAAGCCGGGCTCCTTTGACGGGACGGTGTACGTCAACAATCCGACCAGCACATCGACGGTGTTCAACACCAACAACGTCTACCACAAGGGTGGCTGGGTCCTGCACCAGTTGCGCCACGTGCTGGGAGATACGGTCTTCTTCCAGGCACTGCTCGACTACCGCAAGAAGTACTTCGGGCAGTCCGTCACCACTGCCCAGTTCCAGCAGTCTGTGGAACAGTCTGCCGGAATGAAGCTCGACTGGTTCTTCGATCAGTGGGTCTACAAGGGCGGCGCACCGGTCTACGGCTACGCTTGGAAAAACGTCAAGCATGGCAGCCAGGACTATCTCTACCTGCAGATCGAGCAGACCCAGACCTCGCAGCCGTTGTTCATCATGCCGGTCGACGTGCAGGTGACGACCGGCTCGAGCACCAAGACCTACGTGGTCTGGGATGACGAGCGCAAAGACCAGTTTGCGGTGGCAATCGACGGGCCAGCCACCTCGGTGCAACTCGACCCCGACCAGTGGATCCTGCGCAGTAGCAACTCCATCTCGGCAAGCAACTATCAGCAACCGCACTTCGCGGCGGACACCCGCGAGATCAACGTGCTGAGTGGCGGCAGCAGTGGGCTGCACATCGATCTGGGACCTCCCAACAAGGATCGCCCCTACGTGATGTTTGCCGGGGCCAGCGGCTCTTCGCCAGGTACTCAGCTCGGCACGATCACGGTGCCGATCAACATCGACCCGGTGACTTACGTTGTCTACCAGCTTGTGAATACCTCGTTCTTTGCCAACTTCGCAGCCACGCTGGATACCCAGGGTGCAGGCATCGCCACCTTGAACGTGCCGCCATCACTTGCGGCCTCGGCCAAGGGCACGGATCTCACCTTCGCATTCGTTCTCGCAGACCGGGTGGACTTCGCCTCGCGACCGGTAACGGTAAGGCTGAAGTAGACTAGCTTGCCAGCGTGGTCCCTCAGCGGGAACTGGTCCGGGTCGACAACCCTCCACGCTGGCGGTATGTCGCGACTGCAGGCTTCGTTACTGGACCCGGATACTGAGTGCGTTGCTGGTCACGAAGTTTGCGGTGTTCGCACCCTGGTCGACGATCGCCCACTGTGCAAACAGCTGCGCGCCGACGAGGGCCAAGCTGGCCGGCACTGGGATCGGGAGTCCAGAACAGCCGGTCGTGTCGGTCATGGTGTTCACAAAGACGGGTGCGGCTCCCAGGTCAATGAACAGGAAGCACCCCCCTGCACCGATGGGTGCCAGGTCGAAGGGAAGGCTGATCGAACCCAAGCTGCTCCGGCCCGTGCCGAAGGCCAGGATCGCGATGGTACTCGGTCGTGCTCCGTAGAGGGTGGTTGCAAAGCTGTGTCCCGGACAGGGAAACCCATCGGCGCCGATCTCGGCCTTGCGGCCCTGAGAGCCTGGACAGGAACCTCCGAAGGTCGATGGCAGCTCCACCGGCAGGATCTGCCCGCGGATCTCGCCGCTCTGGTTGTTGGATGTGTGCACGTTGAAGTAGTAGAGCCCCGCGCGAATGCCGGCGAGCTGGGTGTCGTTGAGGACCGAGGTGGAACCCTTGTAGACACCGTTTGACCCACTCAAGCCGAAGATGACCGGACCTGCGACGCCGGGAGCGCCGCGGTGGAAATGGGCCGCCGTTACCGTGCTCGTGAAGCCTGACGAGTTGACATCGTAGCTCAGGGTGCCGTCGGGGTTGAGTTCGACGCAGCCGTGGCCCCTGGCATTGGTGGCGACCGGCGGGACCTCGTTCTTGCCGTCGAGGACGGCGGAGAACGTGTCACCCGGCAGGATCTGCCCGCGGATCTCGCCACTCGAGTTGGCCGTGGTGTGGATGTTGAAGTAGAGCCCCTTGCTCTTGAGCTCGCGCACATCGCCGTCGGATAGCCTCGGCGTGACGCCACAGTAGTTTCCCCCGGTCCCGTTGAGCGCAACCACGACGGGACCGTTGCTCCCCCGCTCTCCTCGATGAAAGTGGGCCGCCGTCACGTTGGTCGTAAAACCTGTAGACGTGATGCTGTAGACGACGACATTGTCCGGCTCGTGAAGGTAGGCAACCCCAGTGCCCTTGGCATTGGTGTTCACTGGTGGGTTCTCCTGACTTCCATCCAGGGCCGCCACGAACCGAGTCACGCGGGGTGTGATGACCTGGCCGCGGATCTCGCCGGCGGAGTTTGCCG
>QJVU01000583.1 GCA_003235605.1 Planctomycetota bacterium
CGCGGCGTGCGACCGACCTCCTCCAGGTCCGGCACGCGCAAGCATTTCTGGCACGTCGTGATCCTCTTGTACGGGAGCGTTCCCTTGCCCAGGAACATGTCCTTGAACTGGTTCATTCCCGCGCCGGTGAAGAGCAGCGTCGGATCGTTCCTTGGGATGAGAGAGTCCGATGGCAGACGCTGGTGACCGCGCTCTTCGTAGAAGCGCAGGAAGCGTTCGCGAATCTCGGCACCGGGGAGCGGCTCCATGGTCGTGCATCAGATACGGTCCCTGCCGGCCGGTGGCAAGGATTGACTCTTAGCTCCGGCGGCCGCCCTTGGCGTTGGCCGGCCGCTGTGCGGCACCACCCCGTTGCAGGGCAGGGTTGGATTTGCCATCGCCGTCGCCACCAGCAGCCGTTCGGGACGCCTCGTCTGGAGAACCCGCCTCCGCAACGGCAAGCGGTGACTCGCACGCCCGGAGCACGTCCTGGTGCAGTTCTTTCTGCACCGTTGGGTTGTCGCGCAAAAACTCTCGGGCCCGCTCCCGGCCCTGGCCAAGACGCACGTCACCATAGCTGAGCCACGTGCCGCTACGGCGCAGGATGCCTTTCTCGGTCCCAAGATCGAGGAGTTCGCCCAAGCGGTTGATGCCTTCGTTGAACAGTATGTCGAACTCCACCATTCGGAACGGCGGTGCCACCTTGTTCTTTACCACGGTCACTTTGGTGCGCGCTCCGACCGGCTGGTCGCCATCTTTGATGCGACCGATGCGGCGAATGTCCAGACGGATCGACGAGTAGAACTTGAGTGCCCGGCCACCCGTGGTGGTCTCGGGGCTGCCGAACATCACGCCGATCTTCTCGCGGATCTGGTTGATGAAGATGAGGCAGGTGTTGGACTTGTGGAGCTTGCCGGTGAGCTTGCGGAGTGCTTGGCTCATCAGTCGTGCTTGCAGGCCGACGAAACTGTCGCCCATCTCGCCCTCGATCTCGGCCTTGGGGACCAGTGCCGCCACCGAGTCGATCACGATCACGTCCAGGGCACCAGAGCTGACAAGGGTCTCACAGATATCGAGAGCCTGCTCGCCGTTGTCTGGCTGCGATATCAGAAGGGAGTCCAGGTCGACGCCCAGGCGTTGGGCGTACTGAGGGTCCAGGGCATGCTCGGCATCGATAAACGCAGCCGTGCCGCCGGCTTGCTGGGCATTGGCCACCACATGCAGGGTGAGGGTAGTCTTCCCGGAGGACTCGGGACCGTAGACCTCCACCACCCGCCCACGAGGCATACCCCGACCGCCACAGGCCAGATCCAGGGCAATGGAGCCCGTGGAGATGCCGGCTATCGGGATCACCGGCTCCTGGCCCATGCGCATGATCGCGCCCTTGCCGTAGGACCTCTGGATGGCGCAAAGAGCATCCTCCAGCGCCTCGCCGTTCTTGCGACGCGGGTCCTTGTGGTTGTCGTTGTCCTTGCCGGCAGTCGGCTTCATGTCGAGTCCCTCCCTGACTTGTCTGCTTGGGCTGGCGGGTTTGCGGCAGGCATCCACGTGCGGCCGGACCTGCCGGCGGGTGGCGGAGCTTAGCGGAATACCATACAAAAACCAAACATCTGCTCCGGAAATCTCCCTCGAGCCAGTGCGGCCGTCCACACTCCGGTTACCCGGCTTCCCGCGCCTAGAGGGAAACGAACTGGATGAGCTCCTGGTAGCGCCGCTCCACGTCTTGCCGACGGCTCTGCACGATCTGCTGCACTCCGAAGCCCTCCACCGTGAGACTGGCCGTAACGGTGCCGTAGGCCATCGCCCGCTTCATGTTCCACAGGCTGAGGCTGTCGCACTCCGCCAGAAAGCCCATGAAGCCGCCGGCGAAGCTGTCGCCGGCGCCGGTAGGATCCAACACGTTGTCGGTGGGATAGGCCGGGAGGGCGTATTGGAAGTAGTTACTGAACAAGAACGAGCCGTGCTCGCCCTTCTTGACGATGACCAGCTTGGGTCCCAGACCCAACACCGTGCGGCCCGCGCGGATCAGGTTGGTCTCGCCGGTCAGCATCTTGACCTCCTCGTCGTTGATGATCAGGCCGTCGAGGCGTGGCAGGAGCTCGTCCAGATCCTCGCGGGTCGTCTGGATCCACAGGTCCATGGTGTCCGCGACCACGAACGTGGCGGTCTTCATCTGATCCAGGACCGACGCTTGCGTACTGGGCGCGCCGTTGGCAAGGAACACGTACGGCGTACTGCGGTGCTCCTGGGGGATCCGCGGTCGGAAGTCCGCGAACGTGTTCAGCTGCACGTCGAGAGTCTCGCGACTGTTCATGTCGTCCGAGTACCTGCCTGACCACCGAAAGGTGGCGCCCTTCCTGACCTCGAGTCCGGACAGGTCGATCTCCTGGTCCACCAACAGCTGTCTGCTCTCGTCAGGGAAGTCCTCGCCGACCACGCTGACCAACCGCACTTCGGTGAACAGACGCGCCGAGAGACCAAAGTGGGTAGCCGAGCCGCCGAGGCAGTTGTTCTCCTTGCCGAGGGGCGTCTCCACCGTGTCGAAAGCCGTCGAACCGACCACCAAGACTGTCATGAAAGCAGAACCTACCCTGCCGGAGCGGCCCCGTCACCGCTGATTTGTGTGGTCTCGGCCATCTCTCCTGCTTGATCTGCTGCCTCCAGGGCCACCTGATCCTGGACGTCCTGGCGGGTAACCCGTTCCTTGGTGAGAGCCAGCATCAACCCGCCCAGCAGCGACCACAGGGTGAGGTGGAGGCGGTAGAGGAGCGACAGCGATACCGCGCGGGTGTACATGGTGGGAGCGGCAGCCGCACTCACCGCGTACTTGGGAAACAGGTAGCCAAACATCAACTCCCCAACTCCCCAGCCGTTGGGGCCGAGGGGGATCGCCGACACGATCAGGATCACCGGGACCAGGACGTAGTAGTCAGCGAGCCGGACGCCCATGCCCAACGCCTCGCCGATGAAGTAGATGCAGAGCACGTTGACAGCATGGCTGACCATCCCTCCCAACATCCACAGGAACATGGCCAGCTTGTGACCGCGGTAGAAGAACACGGCCTGGTCGAGACGCTCCAGCACGTGGCGGAATCCTCCCGGCAGCTTCTGGAGCAGTGTGGACAGGCGGATCAAGCTGCGCACCCGTCGGCTGAAAGCCATCACACCGAGCAGAAGCACCAGCGCCAGCACGCCCCAGATTGCCAGGGCGAGCAGCTGGAACTCCGGGTCATCGAGATAGAAGAGCACCGCTCCGGCTGCCAGCAGGCTCAACGACCCGAGCCCCATCACCCGGTCCACGATCACCGATACCAGGGCCGCTGGCCTGTCTGCGGGGCAGCGCTTCATCACGTAGACTGCCTTGATGAGATCGCCGCCGGTCTGGCCGGGCACGATGTTGTTGAAGAAGATGCCGATCCAAGAGAACCGTGTTGCTGCCCAATAGCCGACCGGCAGGTCATTCGTCTTGAGCAACCACCACCATCGCGTGATGGCAAATGTCGCGGCGAGGAGGTAGCAGAACGCGCCGATGAGGAACAGTG
>QJVU01000177.1 GCA_003235605.1 Planctomycetota bacterium
CGATTCGACGCATCCCCGATGTACTTCATGCTGGTCCCCACGGGATGCCGAAGCGCATGAACCCGAGCAAGGTCGCCTTCCTCGAAAACACGCGGACCGTGTAGCGTCTCGCGCAGCATGCGTAGCACGCTGTCTGCCGTTTGACGCAGTTGACCGACGCCTCCGTGCAGCCTCTGCAACCCACGTATCCCCAAGCGGGTCGAGGTTCCGATCCGAACGAGGCTGTCGTTTCGCGCCTTTTCGTTCTCCCGACCATCGAGAACAATCAAGATGGCGTCACGATATGCAAGCGTCATCGTGGGCTCGGAGCGCTCCGGCCACAGAACCGCCTTGGTCGTGACCACCCCGGCAACCAGGACGACCGTGAGCATCACAGCCGCAGCTGCCTTCAAGAGATAACGAGCCTGGGGCTTCTCGATATCCCGATGCACGACGCCCTGTGGGAGCGGACGATCTCGTCGATCTCCTCCCCGGACATCGGCTCTTCGCCTGCTTCGGCCATCCGGCGCTCGGCTTCCTCATCCGTCAGCGCCGTGAAGCACTTGGGATCGCCGGTTTGCTTTCGCAGCTCCTCCCAGAACCTGTCCGTATCGTCGTTCATCACTGTGCGACCTCAGCCTGCGAGTCCCCTTTGTGCTCGCGCTTGCGTTTGTGCTTGTGCTCGGCAGCCCCGGGCGTGTCCCCGGGGACATGGCCGAGCAGGATCAGTCCTTCGCGAAGCGCCTTGCGGGCGAGGGAACGCGAGGCATAGATGGAGTTCTTGCTGGTGTGGAACGCGGCAGCCAGATCGCCAGCATCCGCCACATCCCCGCCCGCCTTGAGGTCCGCGAGGATGATGCCCTTCTGCAAGGGGGACAGCTTGCCGATGCAGTTCCAGAGATCCTTCAGGAACCGCTTGTGTCTCGGAGTCGGCTCGTGGTCCTCGGGGGTGTGCAAGGCCAGGAAGCTGGCCAGATCCCAGTCCTCGACCTGCACGTGGGCGCGCTCTGCATTCTGCTGCTGCAGGATCTTCAGCGCCGCGTTCCGGGCGATCTTGTAGAACCAGCCCCGGAGCGTCCCCTTGCTCGGGTCGAAGGAGTCGATGAATCGCCAGGCGCGGAAGGCTGCCTGGTTCAGGGCGTCCTGCACCCCGGCGTCGTCCAACGACTTCTTGAATTCTGCTCGGAGGTACCACTTTACCTTTGGGCCGTAAGTTTCCAGGAGTTGCCGCAAACCATTCTGATCACGCTGCTTGAGCAGCGCCACCGTGTCCATGTCGGGTGCTTTCGGGTCCTGCCCGGCTTCCACGATGGGGATCAGTCGGCGGTCACCCACCTATACCCAGGCACCTTAAGAAACGGTGGCGGGGCGGCGGGCAGGCCTGGCTCGGGGGTCAAGGGTTGGAGCAAGGGTGGGAGGCCAAAGAGTCGGAGACGGGGCGAAACTATGCCCCTCGGGTGAGTTTCCACAAGCCCGGGGTGCCCGGAGACTTGGCTCTCCCCGTGTTCCCCGACGCCTGCGCACTGTGGCCCTTCCTGGGGCCGCAGGGAAAGTCCCCCTGGGACGGAGGCGTTGCGAGAAACCGAGAAGCCCTGGGAACGAGGCCGTGAACGTGGCTGAACCCGAGGAACTGTCCCAGTGGATAGACCGGTTGCGTAGGGAGCGCCAGACGCTGCCACCGTTGGAGCTACTGCTTGCGGAGCACCACGTCATCCGGGCGGTACTGGATGCCATGGAGAGGATGGCGGCGCGCCCCGCGGGCGGGTGCTCCATGGCCGGAGGGTTCTGGCACCGCGCCGTGGACTTCGTGGAGCACTACATCGATGCCTGCCATCATCAGAAGGAAGAGGAGGTGCTGTTTCCCCTGCTGTTGGGTTGGGCGAGGTCGGAGCGGGTCGGCCCGATCGTGACGCTGAAGCACGAGCATGTGGAGGGACGGGAGCTCAAGAACAGTCTTTGCCACGCTGCCAACGCCAACGACCCGGAGAAGCTGCTCTCGACCGCCGCCACCTACATCCGGTTGTTGCGGGAGCACATGGCCGCCGAAGAGCAGGGCCCCTTCGAGGTGGATCGGAGGATCAGCCCGAGACAGGCGCAGCGGATGCGGGACGAGTTTGCGCGGGTGGAGGGGGAGATCCTGGGTCCCGGCGGCTACGACCGCTATCTGGACATGGCCCTGGAGCTCTGGCGAGCCTCGCGGTTCGAGTCGGGTGAACAGTCGGGCAAGGAAGGGTAGCCTTGCATTCCAGGAGCATCCCGCCTGTCATGGGCAGATGACCAACCGCCTGATCCAACGCCTGGATGCTGACACTGCGCTCCCCACCGTGGAAGAGATCTGCGAGGCGGTGAAGCAGACGCTGGTGGAAGAGATCGTCGACGGTGAGCTGGAGCTGCCGGCGAAGCTGGTGCAACCCGTTGCGGAGGACTATGGCCGGCGGCTGCTGCACCGACATCCCGAGGGGCGCTATGCGGTAGTGGTGATGACCTGGGGAGCCGGTCAGGGGACACCGATCCACGACCATGCCGGCAAGTGGTGCGTGGAATGTGTCTACAAGGGCAGGATCCGGGTCACTTCGTACGACCTGGTGGGCGGGAAGGACGCTGAGGACTCGGAGTTCGTGGGCTTCGAAATGGCGGGAGAGGTGGATGCCGGCAAGGGTGCGGCAGGGTCGCTGATTCCGCCGTTCGACTACCACGTGATACGGAATCCCAACCACGACACCGCGGTCACGATCCATGTCTACGGCGGTGAGATGGACGGGTGTGATGTGTTCTCGCCCATTGACGGGTCCGATCGCTACCGGCGCCAGTGGCGCAAGCTCAGCTACACGACGTCAACCGGGTGAAACGTGTCCTCTCTCTAGTCGATGACCAGCTGCCGCCCGACGTCTGCGATGGGGATCTCCCGCTGGTTGTCCACGACGATGGCGGTGGCGTCGTCGGGGAGCCAGAGCTGTTGCGGCGTGGTGCCCATGAGACGGAGGGAGGCCCAGGGATAGGGGGGATGCTGCCACCAGGACGGAGGCTTGAGGGTGAGGGTGGCACGCGCCTCGGTGGTTGCCATGGACACCTCGACGAAGCGTCCCTTGGGTGCGAGGGTCACATCCCGGGCACTGCCCGGGCGCAGACGGAACCAGCCACGCAGCAGGCGTAGGTTCGTGCCGTCCTTGCGGACCTGCTCCAGGACCAGGACATCGACGCCGCCCGGAACGTCGGGGATCAGGAAGCGGTTGTCCTGCTTCGGTGCGAGGTGGCTGCCGTGGCGGCTGGGGGAGCGCCGCGGGGGCTCGCTGCTCTGCGCGAGGTAGGTGTGCATCCAGAGGCGGCCGCCGGCACTCGGCGTGACCGTGACCCAGCGCTCATGAATGCCGCCGGGGAACATGACCGAGAGGCGCTTTTCCGCAGGCAGCCAGGTGACGTCCGTGGTTCTGAGGGTTGCCAGCATGCCCTGGCCGAAGAAGGTGACCTCGGAGACACCTTCCCACGGTCCCATCACCGTGAGCTCGAAACCGCCGGTCCCATCGATGCGGGCGTTGTGGGGACGGCCGCCGTGGTGGAGCTGCAGCCACCTGGGCTTGAGCGAGGGCGGAATGTCCCGCCAATTGGCGATGTCTCCGCGGATCTCGAGGAGCTCGGGCATCTGGACCGTCACCCGGGTCTCCTGACCGGAGTGGACCACCACGGTCTCGCGGAGGGTGCGGCCGCTATGGATGCTGCTGCGGTTGGCGCGGTTGCCGCGATCGCCGCGGCGGACTGCGGTGTAGCTCACCACCAGCTGGTATTCTCCCGGGGCGAGTCCCTCGAACCGCCAGTCACGGTCGGTC
>QJVU01000381.1 GCA_003235605.1 Planctomycetota bacterium
ATCGACGGCGACATCGTGATCATCCCGGACGTCTCGGGCTCCATGAGCGGGTCGGTCACCGGCTCCAACTGGGATCCGAACCGTCGCAAGGGGATCCCGGCATCCAAGACGCGCTGCGTGGACGTGGCCGGCTTGGTGGCGGCGGCGTTCCTGCGGAAGAACCCCGGTCGTGTCAGGATCCTTCCGGTCGACACCCAGGTCCACGAGTTCCGCGCCAACGCGCGTGACTCCGTGGTGACGACGGCCAAGACGCTCGCCGCTTTCGGCGGCGGCGGGACGGCCCTGTCTCTCGGTGTCGAGCGCCTGCTCCGGGACAAGCACCGGGCCGACCTGGTGGTCATCGTGTCGGACAACGAGAGCTGGGGGGACTACAACCAGGGCCACAGCACGGCCCTGGGCTACTGGTGGAACGCCTACCGGTCGCAGTTCAAGGGCGCCAAGCTCGTGAACATCGACATCTGGGGCGGTCGCACCAGCCAGACCCAGCCCTCCAAGGATGTCTTGATGGTCTCCGGCTTCTCGGATACCGTCTTCAAGGTGATCGAGGCCTTCTACGAGGGGGGCAACGATCAGGGAGACTTCTGGGTCCGGAAGATCCGGGAGTCCATCGCTCTCTGACATCCACATCTTCGTGACGTGCGGTCGAATGCAGGTCGGGTGTACATCAAGCACCAACCTGATTCGCTTGCGTAGCTCAGCGGCAGAGCGCCGGTTCACCACCGGAGGTCGAGGGTTCGAGTCCCTCCGTACAAAGTTCCACTCGGTCGCCTCTAGTCGACCGCACGTCACTCTCATCTTGCGTTGCATGCACGAATGCCGATCTGGTCTACACCACGATTCACATTCGTTCCACACGACCCGGTCACCTCTCGTCGTGCGTGCTTCGCCCTCATCTTGGCCGAATGCTGCTGGGGTTTACATCCACTGCTAATGGCGGGGTCGCTGGTTCGAGTCCAGCCATCGGGCGCAAGCCTGGTGTAGCTCAGTTGGTAGAGCACGTAAACTAGACTCTGGCGTCACCTAGTCGGCCTTCATCTTCGGTGTGTTGCAAATGCAGGGTGGTCTACATCTTGGAACTGGTACCCGAAAGGGTTTGCAGGTTCGAGTCCTGCCCTCCCGGCCTTGCGTCGGGAGGTGGCGGAAATGGCAAACGCGCTAGTACTTGTGACTGCTCAACACCTCGTTGCTGCACACCACCTTAGTGCCCCTAGCATTTGGGTCCTTCGGGACCTTAGCGTTTGGGGCCGGCGCAAATGCAGGTCAGGTCTACATCCAATCAGCAGGTCGCGGGTTCGAGTCCCGTCCTCCGCCCCACATGGTGGAGGTAGCTCAGTTGGTAGAGCAGCCGACTTCAACGACTTGGTCGTCAACTTGTTGCGCCACCTCTCTCGCACCCTCTGCGCGCTGAAAGAACCCGTGAAGGGTTGGGGGTGCTCCATCTCACCTGGGGGTGAATGGATTCGACTGTTCGACAGTCGTATCGTCTGCAACCAAGCTGATGGTGCTCGAGCTCAAACGGCACCGAACATCAACTGGCAACACCCAGTTCGCTCGCATGGCGGCCTAGTCATGCCTCGGTCCCCCGACCCCGCTAGGGGAGGCTGAGACGCAGCGGGAGATCCCTGACCCACATCCGTGTCTCCGTGAAGGTGGGAGGTCAACGTCTACGGGGCCGAGTCCGATAGAGCCCGGTCAGTGCTCAGTCGGTGGCATGCAGAACTGCCTATGGTTGTGAACGAGGGCGATGCGTCTGCGTTCTAGGACCCGGGTTCGATTCCCGGCACCTCCACCATCTTCCGGGCCACCTAGTTGGGCAGGACGTGAGCTTCGGCCTAGTTGCCTGTCACGTGTGTGGTCCGGACCACTTGCTCTCGAGGCGGTATTCACAGGGACACCCGGGATAGGTCACCTGCGATGTCGAAAAGTCCTTCCTCGAGAGCTTCATCTTCAGCAGCGTTGAGCGTAGTCGCTGCTGGCAACTTTGACAGTGGCCCCAGCCCTGTGCCTTCGGGCGCACGCAGTCACTGGAGACATCGACGCTGGGCAAGCTCGGTCTCCCCTGACCCTTCCAGGTCACAACGCGCCGTGGGGCAGCGTAGTAGGAGGGAAGCCCCACACAACTTGTTCACCGTTGAGGCGTCCCTCTGATGCAGTTGCAACCAGCGGTGATCTCGGACCGAGAGACGCGGGTAGTCCGGGGGTGTAGCCCCCGAATCCCCGCCGGAGGGCTAGGGAACGCAACCCTTCAACTGTGTCTGGAGCGGACACATCCCTCCGTAGCTCAGAGAGAGCGCTCGGTCCATCTTCTTCGACCTGGCCTGGCAGCTAAGGCACCTGTGATGCGCTCTGATCCCGGTCCCACTACCGGGTGCGCGGAGGTACGGGGCACCAGGGCAGGTCGTTTAGTCAACAGCAGAGCGACGTGGAGTCGCACGTTCAGCGGATGGGCAAAGAAGATACCCCTGCGAGTATGGTGGCATCAACCACCCGACGCCGAGAGGTGTGCACACCTCAAAGCCGAGCCATCCCCGCTAGACCGGCAAAGAACCGGCCACTCCTGCTAAGGAGTCTCTGCTGTCTTCAGGGGGCTGAGGTAGAGGAAACGAGCGGTGGGTTTTGCGGTGTGTTCCGGCCGGACTAATGCCACCTCGTGTGGGCATGTCATCGTGACCCCACTGTACCTTCGGGCTACCTCAGCCCCAATCATGTCTGGTTTGCAGGATCCAGACGCACACATCCTGCACGCAGCGTGTTACAGGCTCGCCTCAAGAAGTGCACCAAGAGGGAATCGGCACCGCAGCTAGAGGTGTCGTGGCCGAATACTACCTGCTCGAATGCTGGGGAATCCTCAGCGCTAGAGCAGAGGATGAAGCGCTGTGCTGCACCTACTAAGGTGGCGGACCAGGTTTTCCGTTGGCCCGTCGCTTCCCCTCCCCAGGAGACCAACGGCTTAGTAGGGAGGGGGTTTCTCAACCTGGTCGCCTGCGTCCTGAGGACGCATGCTACCAGGTCAGACCATGGAGGGAATGATGGCCCGGACGATGACCAACGAGGAGCTCCTCAAGGCCGACAAGAGGAACCTGCATGAGCTGGCCCGCCAGGAACAGTTCATCCTGAAGATGTGCAACACGCCCAGGATGTGCGGCCGCTGTGGCGGGAGACACTCGGTCATCGAAGCGTGGATCGCCGTGGACCCGGAGAGTCGGACCTTCGAGGACTGGGATCCCAAGGCCTGTCACCGGGACACCGACGCCAAGTGCCCGACCACCAACGAATGGATCAGACGTATCGTCCCCTTCGTCGGTGACGACTTCTTCATGGGGATGAGCCCAGAGCTCGCTACAGCCGACGAGGAGCCGGGACAGTGAGGTCCGAGGGCCAGGCGCCCCGGGTCCTCCGGCTCGTCTGGGACGAGAACTACCCCGACTTCTGGGGCATCGTGGTCGACGGGCAGTTCTGGCCGGCAGCCGACGACAAGATCGCCTGGGTCTACAGCTTGCTGCGCGAGCTCTGCCCGG
>QJVU01000024.1 GCA_003235605.1 Planctomycetota bacterium
AGGCCGGCCTGCACCAACACCTCCTTGGGCAGTCCCTCGCTGGCGGCAAGCGCCTTGAGACCGTCCCCAACCGGGTGGAAACCGAGGCCGAAGGGCTCCACGCCCGCCGCCAGACCGCGCTTCTCGAGGTAGGCCCTGGCCCGTTCGCCAGGCGGGCCCTGCAGGGCCGCCACCAGCCAGCCTCGCACTCTTTCCAGGACTCGGTGCACGTCCGCGGAGCGCCCCTTGGTGGCCTTCCCGCGCACGAACAGACCGTCGGTGCTGAGCCCTGCCCGTTCCGCCAGGGTCTCCAGTGCCGTCCGGAAGTCGAGGCCCTCCCGCTCCATCACGAAGGTGAATACATCGCCGGCCTTCCCGCATCCGTAGCACTTGAAGTGCTGGGTGTCCGGATAGACCGTGAACGATGGCGTCTTCTCCCGGTGAAAGGGACAGAGCCCCACACGGGAGCGGCCTCGCGCTTTCAGGGGAACGAAGGCCTCGACCAACGCCACCAGATCCAGGCTGTCCTTGATGCGAAGCTTGACTTCTTCGAAGCGGTCCATGATCTGAAGCCGGCGCCAGGGGAGACCAGAGCTATGTCTCCAGCGATTCCGGATCAAGGGATTTCCAGAGCCTCCAAAGATGCAGGAGCTCAGGGGGGGGAACCGCGTCCGGCCGCTGCTCCAAGAGTCCTCCAGCTGCGGCTGCGAGGCCCCGATGCTGCAGGATGCGGGCATTGCGCAGCTTCTTGCGCCGGGCGCTGAAGACCTGGCGCAGGAACTGCGCCAGCTCCAGACGCTCTCTGGCAGGCAAGCTGAGGATGCTCGTTTTTTCTGGAAGCTCCGAGAGGCGAACCATGGCGGAATCCACCCGGGGTCGGGGCCAGAAGGCATCCGCCGTCACCCGTCGCAGCAGCCGCACCTCGTATCCCGACTGCGCCAGTGCGGAGAGGCTGCCGTACTGCTTGGTGCCGGGTGCCGCCCCCAGCCGCTGGGCAAACTCCAACTGCACGAGGAGCGCCATTGCCGACGGCGGCGAGGGCATGGTCACCACTGCTGCCAGGAGGGGGCCGGAGATGACGTACGGCAGGTTGGCCGCAACCAACAGCCGGCCGGGGCAGCGTCCTCGCAGCTCTTCCAGGGCTGCGGTCACCGCCGGGCTGAGGCGGGATCCGCTCAGCACATCGCCGTGCAGCAGGCGCACGTTCCGGTTGCCGGCGACTTCTCGGCCCAGGAGTTCGAAGAGGCGCCCATCCACCTCCACCGCCAGCACCTGGCAACGTTCCGCCAGCTCCCGGGTCAGAAACCCCAGGCCCGCCCCCACCTCCAAGACCAGGTCTGGGGGCTCCGGGGCCAGGGCGTCCACCAACACCCGATGCAGTCCTGCTTGGAGCAGGAAGTTCTGTCCCCGGCGACGGCTTGGCCGAAAGCCCACCGCAGCCAACAGCTCGCGGTAGCGGGCCAGGGGGGCACGGGGGGTCACTGTGCCAGCTCCTCGTGGAGCACCGGGAGCAGCGGTCCCGCATTCGTCACCTGGCGGCGCGCCCGGGGCCAGGCATCCCGCAGCACCTGCCGGTGACCAGCCCGCGACAGGAACCAGCGCAGGAGCCGGGCCTGGCCGCGGTCTGGCGCCTCGCGCTCCTCGAGCAGGGCCACGAGCAGCGCCTCGGGATCCGTCGCCAGGCGCAGCCCCGTAAAGGCATCGTATTCCTCGGGGTACATCGGCACCGGGTTTGGCATCGGGTCTGGCTGCGGCAACGGCCGGCGGTCGCGGTCCCGCCACCAAGCCACCGTGGGAAAGGGCTCCCGTTCCTTCACCGGATCCGGCACCGGAATCTGGCTGCGGTAGTGCCCGCCGACCACCAGCCGCTGCATCATCCTGGGTGCCGCCTGCACCATCCAAACGGTGGGTGCGGGCAACCATGCCGGCTGCCAGGCAGCCAGTCCGAAGCAGTGTCGTACCTCGGTCTCCCCGGGCATGTAGAGGGGGATCGGCGGCCTCGGGCTGCGCGTCACGGGATCCTCGTCGCGGAACTGCAGGGGCGGTAGGGGCACGGTCTCGGTCCACTCCTGCACGTTGCCGACGAGGTCGCAGGCGCCGAGTCCGTTGTCGCTGGCGGGAAACGTGCCCACTGGCGTCGTGCGGTCGAGGCCCAGGTCGCGGCTGTTGCACCAGGTTCCCCCGTGCCAGTTGTCGCCCCAGGGATACGGGTAGCGGCCGCCCGCGGTACGGGCATGCTCCCACTCATCCAGGCGCTGCAGCCGGCAGAAGCGCCACGCCGCGAAGCGCCGGGCCAGGGTCATCGGGACCCCGGTGACGGGGTGCCGCAGCCGCACCCGGGCGACTTCGCTGTCAGCCTGCTGATCCGCTGGTCCAAGGCCCTGGGCCACGAGCCAGCTGCGCCAGTCGCCGCGGGTGGTTTCGAACCGGTCCAGGAAGAACGCTCCACCGTCGTCTGGGCGACGGTGGAACAGCACCAGGTCCCGCAGGATGCCGTAGCGATCAGGGCGCGATGGGATCCCGTCCGGATCCCCGGAGGACCGCGGGCCGCAGACGACCAGCAGCAGAGCCAGCGGCAGCAGCGCCGGCAGCGGGATCCGAGGAGTTCCTACTTGCGCAGCAGGATCTCCACCCGGCGATTCTGTGCCTTGGCCTCGGTGCCATCGCCCTGGACGGCTGGGCGGTGCTGGCCGTACCCCGCCACGCTCACCTGCCGTCCGTCGAGGCCGCACTCGATGAGAAACTCCGCCACCGCGACGGCGCGGGCCGCGGACAGGTTCAGGTTCGTGCGCCACTTGCTGTGGTTGATGGGATCGCTGTCGGTGTGGCCGTCCACCCGGATCGCGTTGGTGCGCAGGTGCGGAACGAGCTTCTTCAGGACCTCGCGGCCCTGGCTGGTCAGGTCGGCCTTGCCGGAGGCAAACAGCACCTCCCCCTTTACCTGCACGGCCGTGCCCTCGGAGGTGTTGATCACGGTGACGCCCTCCAGGGGACCGCTGCCGCCCGATCCGAACTCCTTCAGCAGCCTTGCCAACTCCGCCTTCTTTTCCTTGATCCACTCGGCATCGTGCACGCGGCCCGCGAGGTCCGCGTTCTGTTGGCTCATGCGACGAAGCTCTTCGTTCTGTTCGTCGCAGACCCGTTCCAGGTCCCCGATCTGTTTCCGCAGTGCATCGTTGGCCGAGAGCACCTCGCGGTGCGCCCCAGGCGACACACACGACGACGCTGTGACAACAACAGCCAGGACACAACACTTGGCCAGACGCGACATGACCCCTCCTACATGGTTCCTAGGTGCTTGGCGAAGCTGGCTACCTTGGACGTAGGCCAACGCAGCCCTTCTGTGGAGCCAAGAAGGTACCCGCTGAACGGAGGGGGAACAAAGGTTAAAGCAGACACCGCCGGTGGCACAGCGCCACGCTCACCAGGTTGCTGCCGACGGCGGTGGGAGAGAGTCGGTCGCTACCGGCTGCCCTGATCCGGCTCCTCCCAGAGCTTCGAGAGGACGCTGTCGCCAGGGGCCGCCTCGGCGGCGACGTCCCAGCTCAACAGCGCACCCCACAACATCCCGATGCAGGTGAGGATGATCGCCGCCATGATCAGCGGGTGCTCTCCCTCGCGGGTGGTGACGAGCTGCTCGCGGCGGCTGCGGGTCTGGGGCACGCGCGCCGGGGCCGCTGGCTCGTCCGCCTCTTCCAGGTCGTCCTCCACCAGCAAGGTGTCCTCCTCGGACAGCTCCTCGGTGACCATGCCGGTGTCGTCCTCCAGCGCATCGGCCAGCACCAGCTCCTCTTCGCCTGCCTCCCGGCTGATCAAAGCGTCCACGTCTTCCCTGCGGAACTTCATGGACTGGCCATCGCGGAAGGCGCGGATCTCGCCTTCGGACACGAGCCGCTTGAGCTCCTCGCTCTTCAGCTTCAGGTCGCGCAGGGCCTTTTCAAAGGAGACAAAATCGTCGTTCTGCTCGGTCACGGGTGAGGGCCTCCGATATCGGGGGGGTTGTGGGCCTAGACGGCTACGCCCATAGAGGGGAGAAGAGAGTTTCTCGCAAGAGGTTACAACAAGTCAAGTCCTGGGGGGGCACCGGCGTCATTTCCCCTGTTTCCGGCCCCGGCCGACGCCCTTCCCGGGTGCCGAGGCGCCGGCGGCATTGGGCGAAGGCGGCACGGACACGGCGCTGCCCTCGACGGCCTTCTCGCGGTCACGGAACATGTCGTTCAGATCCTTGAAGGTGTACTCCGACTCGTCGCGGTAGCCCAGAACCTCCAAGTCCCGGTCGATGCGGCGGGCCCCGACCCACACCAACCGGCGCATGCTCTGGGTACCGCCCCGGGCCTCATAGACGCTGAGTTGCCTCTTGACGGTGTCGATCAGGTAGAGCACCGAGGTGCCGACGCCATAGCTGCCGGTCACGGCAATGAACCCGTTGGCGCTGGACCCGGTGCCGCCGCCCTCGCCGAACACGAGCGGCGTGGTCTCCGGCGGCTTGTTCTCCACCTTGGGAACCGGCACCGTGGGCCCCCGGCCCTGGGCACCCGCGGTCTGGGCCGCAGCCGGATCCAACTGGCCGAGGCGATAGGCGCCACCTGCAGCCAGCACGAGGACGAGACAGTAGAGCAGGGGCTTGTTCATGACGGCCTCCTGGGGCCGGGCCCGGGCCTCTTGGAGAGCCCAGGGTCCTGGGGTTCGGACAAGCTTGAGGGGTTTGGGGCGCGGGATGATAGCAGCGGAGGTCGGGGTCACGAAACCCCGGGGCGCCAGGATCCTGTGCCCGGGGTCGCCGCCGGCAGCACGATGGTGACCTCGAACCCGTGCCCGGGGCGTGACGCCAACGTCATTTCACCGCCGTGGTTGCGGATGATGGAGTAGCAGATGGAGAGGCCCAGCCCGCTGGCATCGTGGGCTCCCTTGCCGGAGAAGAACGGATCCATGGCCCTGTCGAGAGTGGCTTGGTCGGCCCCGGGGCCGTTGTCCCGCACCCGCACACGCACCCGATCCGTGCCGATCCGCTCGGCCACGACATCGATGCGTCCCCCCTCCAGGCCGGAAAGCATGTCCAGGGAGTTCAGGAACAGGTTGAGGAGCACCTGTTGGATCTCCTGTGGCTCACCGTAGAGCAGCGGCAGGTCCGGGGGGAGTTCCTTGTGCAGCGCCACCTGCTGGCGCTTGAGGCGGTGCTCCACCAGGGCGAGGGTCCGCTCCAGGGCCTCTCCCAGCCGGAACGCCACGGGCTCGATGGGGCGAGGGCTGAAGTCGAGCATCTTGCGGGCGGTGCGGCCCACTCGTTCCAGACCCTCCTGGATCAGGCGCAGGTAGTTCTGCTCCCGAGCGCTCAGATCCTTGCGCTTGCTGAGGTGCTGGACCGCATTCAGCATGCCACCGATCGGGTTGTTGATCTCATGGGCGATGCCGGCTGCAAGGGTGCCCAGGGCGGCCAGGCGCGACGACACCACCAGGGCGCGCTCCTTGCTCTTCGCCTCCTGCGTGGCCCGCTCCACCTCGTGCGCCAGCTCCTCGGTATGGCCTTCCACCTTGGCCGCCATGGCGTTGAACGCTTGGGCCAGCACGTTGACCTCTGGCGAAGTGCCAAGGCGCGGCACCCGGGCGCTGTAGTCCGCCGCTGCCAGCCGGCGCGCCGCGTCCCCCAACGTCTTCATGTGACGGCCAATGGTGCGGGTCACAATCCAGTTGGCCAACAGCGCGAACACCACGATGCTCACCAGGATCGGCAGGATGAACACCGACAGCGGGAGCACGGGTTCGGCCGGATAGAGCGGTCTGGCCCAAGCTCCGGCGACCACGTCTCCATTCACAACGATCGGCACACAGAAACCGGAGCCGACCTCGAGGAGCTTTCGCTGGCGTACCGCCTCGCGAATCCCGGCTTGCACCTCCCCCAGGTTGAAGTCCGCTTCGCTGCGCATGCATGCGCCCAGGGGGTTCAGGGAGACACGTCCGATGACCAACGGTTCGTCGTGGATGATGTGCATGTCGGCGAACCGGGACGCGAACACGTCCACCGAGAGGAGGTAGCGAACTCTCTCGACATCCAGAGCCTTCTGGCTGGCGCCTCGAAACGCAGCCTCGTACTGCTGCTGGAGCACGCCCTGGTATGCGAGCCGCTCCTGTTGTCGACGCAGGATATGCGTCGTGACCTGCACGATTCCCAGGACGCCGAGGTTGACCAGGACGATCACCAACAGCAGCCGGGCGCGGAAGGACATCAGCCGCCGATCTTCTGCATCAACTTCAGCAACGGTTGGAACAGCGCGAAAACGATGACCCCCACCAGCACCGCCATGACCACGAGCAACGCCGGCTCGATGAACTTGAAGGTGCTGTCCACCGTGCGCTTGACCTCGACCTCGTAGCGGTCCGCCACCTTGCCAAGCATGCGGTCCAGCTCACCGGTCTGCTCGCCGACATCCACCATGTTGACCACGATCGCATCGAAGATGCCGCTCTCCTTCATCGGGGTGGCGATGCCCGAACCCTCGCGGATGCTGGAATGCACCCGGTCGACGGCGTTTGTCATGCGAACGTTGGGCAACGCCTCGCGCAGGATGTCCAGGGCTTCGAGGTGCGCAACACCACTCTGGATCAGCGTGCCGAAGGTGCGCGAGAACCTGGCCACCAACGATTTCTTGATCAGGGTTCCAAACAGCGGAATGCGCAGCTTCAAGGTGTCGGTGGCCCGCTCGTAGGCCGGCACTTTGGCTCGTGTGAACTTGTGGACCAGGACCACCAGGAGGATGCCGAGGGCATATGCCCACAGGTAGCTCTTGATGTGGTTGGCGGTGTCGATCACCAGGAGCGTCACTCCCGGCAGGGCTTCCCGCGAACCGAACTGCTCGATGAAGATCTGTTCGAACTTGGGAATCACGAAGATGAACACCAGCACCAGGACGGCGATCGCTACCGTCAACACGGCAATGGGATAGGCCAGGGCACCCTTGACGCGGCTGCGGATCTCCTCCTGATTCTCCATGAAGTCCGCCAGCCGGTGGAGGATGACGTCCTGCACACCACCAGCCTCACCGGCCTGCACCATGCTGGTGTACAGGTGGTTGTAGATGTGGGGAAACTTCGCCATCGACTCCGACAGCGAAGTTCCGCTCTCGACGTCCTCGGTGATCCCGACCAGCGCCCGCTTGAGCGCCCCTGGTGGCATCTGACCCTCCAGGATGCGCAGGCACTTGGTGACCGGAATACCCGCGTCCAGGAGCACGGCCAGCTGGCTCGTGAACTCGGTCAGGAGCTTGGCAGTGACCCTGCGACTCTGGAGCAGACCTCCACCCTTGACGGTCCTGGCGGCTGGTTCCTGAGTGGTTGCCACCGCAACGGATGCGGGCTTGACGCGCTTGAGGGCGACCTTTCTTTGGAGCTTTCTCGGCATGCTGTTGCGTGGGACGGCCTGTGCCAGGGACGCATCGTGAAGCGACCGTGGGTTGCCGGCAAGGGGGTGACCCGTGGTTCCCGGGCTGGACTAGTGCGAGAAGCCGTCAAGGTAGCGCATCAGCTGGTCCGGGAGATCCACTTCGAAAAGGATCTTCGCCAATGCGACCGCCACCAACAACATGCTCGAGGCGGTGAGCAGCCACGGCCACCTGGGTGCCACCAGGCTCCCATCTCGGGCATGCAGACTGGACGGCTGCCGGACCTCGTCGGTTGGAAGATCCACCGACTGCATCTCGCCAACATGTCCATCCACGGACTGGACATGCACGATCACCACCGTGCTGTTGTCGGGGCCGCCGCTCCGGTTCGCGCGCCGAACCAGCGCTTCCGCCGCGGCCTGCGGTTGCGCATTCCGCGCGATGCGCAGGAGCTCCGCTTCGTCCACCATGCTCCACAGGCCATCCGTGACCAGCAAGATGCGGTCACCGACCTGCAGCCGGTGGTGCGCGACGTCAACCTCGATGCTCTCCTGGCCGGCACCAACACACCGTGTCAGGTAGCTTTCCGGAGAACGCACGGCGTGGTCCTGGGTCAGTTGCGCGAGCTGGCCATTGCGCACCAACAGGCAGCGGCTGTCTCCCACGTGGCCGAGCAGCAACCGGCTGCCGTTGAAGTTGGCAACGGTGAGGGTGGTTCCCATGTCACGAAGGGACGGGTTTTCCCGCGAGATCTCCAGCACCTGGCGGTGGGCGGCGGCAAAACCTGCCCGCATGCGGTCGGCCATGAGCCGGTCCTCGTCGCCGCGCCCCATCTCCGCATTCTCAGGTGTGCTTGGTGTGTCAGCGGAATCGTGGTCCTGGACGAAGCTCCCCACCAGCGCTCTCACCGCAGCTCGACTGGCCTCTGCGCCGCCACTCACGCCCCCCATTCCGTCGGCAACGGCGAACAGGCACCCGTACTCCCGTAGCTGCTCCCGATCCTGGGGCACGTAGAGCAGGAAGTCGTCCTCGTTGGCACTGCGCACCAGGCCGGTATGGGTGGCGGCGCCAATCGCGATGTTCTTGAAGTGGCGCATGACTACTTGGAGCCTCCGAGGCTTCCCAGATCCATGGTCTTGGAAGCGACGCTGCCGGTCACCGTCTGGACAAGCACCTGGAGCAGGCGACCGCGAAAGGGCCCGGCCAGCTTCCCGGTGTATTGGAAGCGACCCTCTCGGCGCTGTTCCGAGGCCAGCAAGCGTTCCTCGAAGCCCTGGACTGCCGGTCCCACCAGGGTCTCCAGGTCCAGCCGGATCCGCAAGAAGCTCACCGCCTCGGAAGAGTCCAAGACGATCCTGACGGCGTGCCGGGACCCAGACACGTCGATCTTCGCCGGTCCGAAGTTGCGGAGGCGATCTCGCACGTCAGCGGACTTCATTTTCCGCGCCAGGGCGATGCGCAGCCTCTGGACCGAGACCTCCCGCACCTCCCGGACGACCTTCTGGCTGTCGACCGACGTCCAGAACGGCGGCACCAGTATCGACTCCACGAAGCCGCCCAGGCTGCAGCGATCGAACATCGTCAGATCCACCGGTCCCGGCTCGGAAACCGTCGGACCGAAGACCAAGCGCCCCGAGCGCACGTCCCGCAGGGATGCGTGGAGCCTGGCGGTGGACTCGTACGTGCGGTCGGGGATGAACGACCCCAGGGCCAGGAGCCACGCACCCAGGGTGAACGGCCAGCGATCGTTGATTCCCCGGGCCCGCACGTCGCCGTCCTGGATCTTCGTGACCACCAGCAGGAAGTCATGACCATCCCGGCGGGCCTGCTCCAACACTGCCTGTAGGTCTGCCTCCTGCATGGCCTCCTCGCCTTGGTAGGCAGCGAGCTTTCGCCGCAGGGCCGCGTCGGCGGAGTGGGTCGTCTGCACCGTGAAGACCCGTGCCGCCGCAAGGGTCTTGGTGAGCGCATCCAGGGCAATCCCCTCACCGTCATCCCCTGGGTCCTGGAAGGTGCGGGCGAGGACATCCCCGTTGGTGCCAGGAACGCCCTCGGACTCCACGAACGCACCGCCGGTAACGAGTACCGAGTACGGCAGTGGGTCCTGCTCCGCCAGCGCCGAGATGTCGGCATGCGGCGCCGACGCACAGGCTGTCAGCCCGAGCAGGAGCCACCAGGTCCTCATCGGCGGCGCACCTCGGCAATGAACGCAACCCCACCGCACAGCCGCAACCCGACTTTGGCCAGGTGGGGATCCAGCTCATCCAAAAGCACGCCGGCGCCATCCCGGCGCATGTGCAAGGTCCGCACGACCCCCGGGACCGAGGGCGGCAGCACGGCGGCGGCAGCCTGGCCCCCGTCGGAACCCGGGGGGCCCTGCAACAGGGCCACCTCCCCCAGAGCCAGACCGCGCACCACCCCCAGCTCGCGCAACTCCTTGCGTACGGGTTGGAGGTCGTCCATCTCCAGGAAGCTGGTGGCAGCCCGCAGGTGCCGTGCATGGTCGCTCATGAGAATGCGTATCGTTCCCCTGCCGGCGTGCTCCAGCCAGGGCAAGTCCAGAACCCACTCCCGCACGCCGTAGTCGAGCCCGACCAGGGTGCCCAGGGGGCCGGAGATCTGGTCGCCCAGGGCCTTGCTCTCGCTCCGGGTTGGGGGCCAGCTCGCGGATGCCATCCCGCGGTTGGCGGACCGGTGGTCCGCGTAGGTCGGGGAGCCGGAGCCGGCGCTGCAGCCGTTCAGCCGTCCCGGGCTCGGCCCCGTGCCCAGGGCAGCCAGCTCCATCTCCACCCCCATGGGCAGGCGAAACAGGTCTGGGTCACGGCCCAGCAGCCAGCCCGCCAGGCGGGTCACCGCATAGGCCTGATAGAAGTTGACACCGGTGACCGGACGGTCCGGTCCCGTGCGCAGGCGCTGTTGCCATGCCCCCGTGTCTTCGCGATGCACAGCCGGCACCATTCCCTCCACACGGAGACGGTCTCTCCCCTCGGGGTCTGCGGGGAACACCAGCTGGCGCCATCCGCTCTCCGTGGCGGGCAGGATGGACAAGGCCCGGGTCACAATGCACTGGTACTGCTGCCTCGTCAGCTCGCCGTCCTGCAGGTAGCAGTCGCGGATGTTGCGGACGCCAATCGGCGGCTGAGGCCGGAACTTCCCTCGCCCCGGGATCTCTCCCGACACCGGATCTTCGAACTCCCCGCGCGGGCTCAGCACCGGCACCATGACGATGTCGGCGAGCGGTTTCGGCGCCGCGGCGAAGAGCGCACCGAGGCTTCGGCTGGTCAGTGCGGACCGGATGGTACGCACCAGCAGATTCAGGGGCTGTTTGCCCGCCGGCGTCTGCAGGTCCGGCGCGATCTGGAACTGGCGGCCCTCATGGCGCAACTCCTCCTCGTCCAGCAGCGACGCCAGGAGCAGGTGGGAGTAGGGTAGGACGAACTCCAGCACCGCCCCCTCGCCGCGCGCTGGGCGCAATCGAGCGGGGATGGGCCGCACGCCGGGGAACTGCAGGACGATCTTGTCCTCGTCCTGGGACGTGAACGGGTAGGGAGAATCCAGGACCAGGCGCGCATCCTGCCCAGCCTCGAGCTGGATGGCCGGTTCCGTGGATCGCGGCCTCGCCAGCTCTTTGAAGTAGTAGAAGTCGGCGATACGGCAGCGGCCCTGGTGCTGACTGCCACCCGCCACCTGCACCAGCACGGGCCGCTGCAGCACGTCGTGCAGGTCCAGATAGACCAGGTTGCGACCGATGCGCACCTCCAGTTGCGGCAGCAACTTCCCAATGGTGACCGGCACCAGGTCCTCGAGGCTGCTGCCGGTGAGCACGCTGCCGCGTACCAATCCAGGCAGGTCTGGCGACAGGTTCCAGGAAGGCCCCTGGCGCAGCACTGGGTGACCCGCCGCTCCGCTGTCCCTGGCGAACATGTTCCTGCTGAGGCCTTCCAGGTAGCGGCTGGAGCCCGCACCTGGTGGCGCGCCGCCGACGTGCAGCACCAGTGGCTCTCTCACCACTACCAGGGGGAC
>QJVU01000213.1 GCA_003235605.1 Planctomycetota bacterium
CTCGCCGACGTAGGCGAACTCGCGGCCGTCCGGCGCCGTCCAGCCCCAGATGTCGTTGTACTGGACCCCGGAGCTCCGGTGCCAGTGCTTGACCAGCGTCATGTTCAGGTTGGCGCTGAGCGGGCTGGGGCTTCCCGGCTCCAAGGCAGTATCGCCGGTGGCGGCAGTGGCCTTGCCGTCGGGATCCTGGGCGTACAGACCGGTGGCTAGAAGGGGGACGAGGAACAGCTTCCAATGCATGAGGGTATGGCCTCCACAGAAGGGCAGGCGGCTACACGGGACGCTGGGGATTCTAGGGCAAACGTACGGAGTCGGGTACATTCTTATCGTCCCGCCGACACCTTCCGGAATCCAAGCCCTGCAGCCGGCCTCCCGGAGGGCCCCCGCCAGGCCTCCTGAGGGCTCCTGAGGCCCCGCAGGCCGCCCGTACCGCCCCGCTTTGTCCCCCCGGTCCCCGCGTTGCGCCGCTTTGCCCCGCGTCACCCCCTTGTGGCCGGGTCCCCTGGTCCCCCCTCCTTTGCGGCGGCCTGGTGCCGCGCACGCTTGTCCAACTGCATCCTGTGGATGAAGGACACCAACCGCACCACCACGATGCACAAGCCCACGTGGAGGACCTGAGAGACGAGGTCCATGGACGTGGCGACCTGCAGCCTGGCCAGAAGGACGTCCTCGGATGGATTGATCGCCGAGACCATCATCCGGCCGGCAACAAAGGACAGGATGCCGTCCGCCAACCAGAGCACCCACCAGACCACGAGCAGACCCGGCGGCCTGTGCAACCTGGCCCCCTCCTGGCTCACCGTCCAGATCTCCTTCATGACCTGGAACGGCATCCAGAGGTTCCAGATCGGAACGAAGTTCCAACCCACGGCCCAACCCGGGCCGAAGCTCATGCGCCTCGTCGTCAGCGCCTGCGCGTTGGAGTTCGCGCGGTGCAGCCACATCAAGAACACCACCCCCGTGATCACGAACAACAGGCCCTGGCCAAGCCCGACCAGCGCCTGCCGGATGTTGTCGGCATCCGCCTGCGCGATGCTGTCCGGCCGGCCGATCGCGATGTCGCTCAGGAGCCCGAGGGAACTGACATCGGAGCCCAGAGCAATCACCGCACCTCCGGCACCAGCCCAGAGCAGGACCTTCAGAGCCGTGGTCCGCCCGGCCAGGTCCCGAAAGGCGTAACTCCAGGCGGGCTTCCCCGCGCGAGGGATCGTGGCTGGAGGCTTGTAGGGGTCGTCGGGCATGGGACCCGAGACCATATCCCATTTGCGGTGCCGAGCTACTGGACCGTGATGCCCAGGCCGTTGGTGAAGACCACCTTGAAGGGCCGTTTCGAGTTGGCGTCGGCAACTGCCAGCTGGGTACGCACGTAGGCTCCCTTCAAACCGCTGTCGTTGGGAATCGGCGCCGGCAGGTTGAGCGTACCGTTGGAGAGGGAGGGCGTGCCCGAGGTGGTCTGCAGCGCCAGCTCCACCACCGAGTCCGAGTGCAGGTAGCAATTTGGCGCGCCGTAGGGCGACAGCTCGATGCTCTGGAAGCTCTTGTTGGCGCCGATGATCAACAGCGCCGCCGCCGAAGGCGGCAGGGTGTTGCCCTCCAGGTTGAAGCTGGCGTTGCCGAGGGTCGGCTTCTGATTGGTGAAGTGCGATCCGAACTTGCCGAAGCCGTCACTGCAGCTCTGGCCGATCGTGGTCACGCCCGTGCCCCCGCCCCCCGCGTAGGTGATCTCCATCACCAGGCCGACCTGGGCCTGGACGCTCCCGGTCGTGGCCGTGTGGCTCGTGAGGTTGTACATCCGGGTCGCCTTCTTGGGGTCCGAGGTGTACGTGCAGGCACACCCGACCGTCGCCGTCCCTGTCGAGTTGGCGACCCACTTGGATCCGTCCGAGGCAATGTCGATCAGCAGTGGTCCCTGGGAGGGCTGGTAGACGAAGATCTTCTGGAGCGTGATGTCGACGTAGGGCTTGGAGGGGACATTCGTTCCCGTTCCCGAGCCCGGCAGCAGCTTCACCGCGCCGCTGTAGACCGTCGCCAGGTTGGCGCCGTGGTTGGTGGAGAACGTCGAGCCCAGCTGGTTGTACGGTTGCGCCCCGTGGGACATCTGGATCACCACGCCGCCGTAGGTGCCCCCCACCCAGGTGGTCGCCGTCGAAAACGTGTCCGACGGGCGGAACTTGATCCGGGTGATCAGGATCGTGCCGTTCCCAGGGACCTCGGAAGGGTCGTAGCTGTACTGGACACGGACGCTCGAGCTCTGCCGGTTCCAGGGATAGGACGTATAGGTGCTGGCGGTACCGTTGCCGATGCTGGGCGCGAAGCCCACGTTCTGCGCTTCAGCGCTACCAGTGCAGATGGCGATTGCAAGGACCGCCCCGAAGGTGCATGGGATCGGGTTCATGGGATGACCTGGTGCTGGGAGACGAGCTGAGGGTGCCTGGGCCGCAGGACAAATGCCCAGAAGCTGCAGAGTGTAGTCGACGCGCGCGAACGCCGCCGAGTTTTCCACGGCCATTGCGAGAACCCAAGACCCCACCCGCACGCCACCCGGCAACATCCGGTGCGTGGTCCCGGCAGTCGTAGCTCTCTTCGCGGTTCTTTTCCGCCGTCCGTGCACCGTTACAACGAGGTCCGAAGAACGTAGCCTTGGGCCATGCCCGCCTCGCCGGATCAGCTCCTCGCGCGCTTCTGTGCCAGCCGCGACCCGGACCTGCTGGCGGCGGTGTTCTCCGCCGTGGCACCGGGTCTGTTGGCCCGGGCTCGGCGGCTGCTGAGCCGGATCAACGGGGACCGCGGGGGAGGCACCCGCCTGCAGCTTGCCGAAGACGTCGTGCAGGAGACCTTCCTGACGCTCCTGGCGCATCCCGACCGTTACGACCCGTCACGGCCAGCGATCCCCTACCTGCAGGGCATCCTCGACAACAAGATCCACACCCTTTCGATGCAGGAGGTGCGGCGCGGGAAGCTGGCGCGGCTGTGGTCGTCGCTCTCGAACGGCAACGGGGATCGTGACGACCGGACTCCGGACCAGTATCCCGACCACCGGGCCCCGAACGGGCCGGAGGCCACGACCCACAAGGAACTCGCGGAACGGGTGCGCAGCGCCATCGCCGCGCTGCCCGAACCCTACGGCGAGGTGCTGCACCGCTACCTGGAGCGGGACCAGAGCCCTGCCCAGATCGGCCGGGAGCTGGGGCGCGCCGAGGGCACCGTGAGGGTGCAGGTCCATCGGGGCCTCTTGAAGCTCCGCCTCGTCCTGCGCGGCGCTCTCTCGGTCTTGGCGATCAAGTTGCTGTGCGGGCGCGTGCCTGCCAGACCGCCAACTCTGGCGGCAACACCGCGGATGGTACCGGTCGCCGCCGGGATCGTGCTGACGCTGACGGGCTCCCTGCTGTGGTTCGCTGTCGCCGGTGACGACCACGGCAACACGGAGTTGGCGGCCGCGGAGGGCTCCACGACGAGCCTGTGGCTCGACCAGGAGCGGCAGGTCCATGCACCGGAAGCCGAGCGCCCTCGGCTC
>QJVU01000042.1 GCA_003235605.1 Planctomycetota bacterium
CCCGGCAACGTCACGAGCCTGCTGGACGTGGAGATCCGCGCGGGCCACCGCGAGGAGAGCGAGTGCCGCATGCGGAAGGGCCTGCGCCTGCGCGGCCGTGTCACCGATGCCAACCTGCAACCGGTCTCGGGAGCATGGGTACGTGCCGAAGGCCGTGCCCAACACGAGTGGGCGGAAGTGCAGAGCGGCTGCGACGGCCAATTCGTGCTGGACGGCCTCAACCCGGACCGCGTCGTCCTGTCCGTGGAAGCCGAAGGCTACCGTCGCGCCGCACCAGCGGTGCTCCCGGAGCATCGCGCTGGCGCCCTGCTGGAGGCGGTGCTGGCGGCTGGCGTGCGCGCCAGCGGCCGCCTCCTGGATGCCGAAGGCGGCCCGCTGCCCGCTGGCGACTACGAGGTCTGCGTCGTCACGAAGCCGGTGCGACCGGAAGCGCCCCCGCCGGCCCACCCGGTAGAGACCAGCGGCAGCTTCACGTTGCCGGACACGCCGGAGAAGGCCAGGTACTTCGTGCGTTCGAGCCACCAGCAGATCTGGCTCGAGGCCCAGACCCGCCGCGAGGCGCTGGGCAACGAGGTGCAGCTGGAGCTCATGCTGGCGCACAGGTTCTTCGAGACGGCAGCCCTGACGGGGCAGCTCGTCGGCCTCGACACCGCTGCGCTGCTCGACGCCGTCCTCGTCGTCGAGCGAGATGGCTGGCGCTACCCGCAGACGGTGGTACTCGACCCGACCAATGGTCGGTTTCGAGTCAAGCCGCTCGCAGTCGGTACCTACCGGCTCCGCCTGGTGGCCAGGACCGGGCTGTTCCCACCGGTTGATCTTGGCGAGCGCACGTTGTCCAGGGACCGGCTGAACGACATCGGAGTACTCACGGTCAAGGCTGGCAGGCTGCGCTACCGATTCGCTCTCACCGATGGCAGCGAGATTCGGCAGCTGGTCGCCTGGGTGGTGGCCGCTGACGGCATGGAGGTCCCCCTCAAGGGAACCCGCGGCACGGTGGCGCTCTCGCCCGGAGAGTATCGGCTCAGCGCCGCCAGCCGGTCCTTCATGACGGTTCGCAACCGTCTCTTGACGGTGCGCGAAGGCGAGGACACCACCTTGGAACTGGAGCTGACGCCGGCGCAGACCCAACAGGTTTGCTTCCAACTTCCCCCGGGAATCGACCCGGACCGCACCACCGGCTGCCTGCGCAACGAGCTGGGCAAGTCCATCGAGCTGCGTGGTTTCCAGGCTGCTGCCGACCGGGAGTGTGGCTTTGCGAGCGTGCTCTCACCAGGCAACTATGTCCTCGAGCTGTCCCAGGGTGAGCATCGTCTGCAGGGTAGGTTCCGCGTGCCGAGCAAGCCGAGCTCACAGCCCCTGGTCGTGCAGCTCCACCCCCAATAGCCCTCGACTTCGATTCGCCCAGGGGTGAAGCTTGGCGCCCCATGCCGTACGGCTTCGTCATCGACCAGACCCGCTGCATTGGCTGCCATGCCTGCACCGTGGCTTGCAAGTCCGAGAACGACGTGCCGGTCGGCGACTTCCGCACCTGGGTGAAGTACACCGAGATCGGCGTCTTCCCCCAGGTGCGCCGGCATTTCGCGGTGCTCCGGTGCAACCACTGCACCAATGCCCCCTGTGTCACGATCTGCCCTGTCACCGCCCTCGCCAAGCGACCGGACGGGATCGTCGATCTGGACCGGGATGTGTGCATCGGCTGCAAGGCCTGCATGCAAGCCTGCCCCTACGACGCCCTCTATCTGAACGAAGACAGCGGCAGCGCCGAGAAGTGTCACTACTGTGCCCACCGCGTCGACCAGGGGCTGGAGCCAGCCTGTGTCGTGGTCTGCCCGGAGGAGGCGATCATCGCCGGCGACTTCGGCGATCCCGAGAGCAAGATCGGCAGGCTTGCCCGGCAACCAGGTGCAGTCGTGCGCCGGCCCGAGCAGAACACCGGCCCCAACGTCTGGTACCTGGGCGTGGACCAGGTCTCCCTGGATCCGGGCGCCGCCGCCGAGCCTGACAGCTACCTCTGGAGCGAGCGCCGACTACCGCCGCCACCCTATCCGGCAAACGGCCACTTCGACGACGTCGTGCCCAACGCCCGCACGGTCCTCGACGTGAACCACGAGGTGCGATGGGGCTTCAAGGTCGAGGCCTACCTCGTCACCAAGGGGGTTGCCGCCGGTGTCATGCTGCTGGCACCGTTCCTGCCCCGGACCACTCTCTGGCCCGAGGTCCTCGCGCTCACCTTCCTGGCCGTCACCTCGCTCCTACTGGTCTGGGACCTGAAGCGGCCGCGCCTGTTCCTGTCGATCCTGCTCAGGCCCAACCCGAGGAGCTGGCTCGTGAGGGGGGCCTGGATGCTGATCGCCTTCGGCTTGCTGGCGACAGCCGCGCTGCTCATGGGCCTCGTCGACGATGCCGCGTGGCTGGGCCTGCGCTGGATCACCGTGCCCTTCGCCATCGGCGCAGCCGGCTACACGGCAGCGCTGTTTGCCCAGTGCGAGGGTCGCGACCTGTGGCAGGGCGGTGCGCGCCTGTTTCTCCATCTCCTGGTGCAGGCGGTGTTCCTGGGCGCTGCAGCATTGTTGCCGGTGCATCCCGGCCTCGCTCCCACGATGCTGGTGAGCGCAGTCCTCCATGTCCTGCTCGGCCTGTGGGAAGCCCACGGCCGGCACCCCACCCGCAACGCCCGACTCGCCGCGGCCCTGCTGCCCCAGATCGAAGCCTGGCCCAACAGCCCGATGCGCGCGTTCTATCCGGGTCTTCTGCTCACGCTCCTCGCCGCCGGGCTGGCGATGCTGCTCGAAGCCTCCTGGGAAACCGCCTGGCTTCCCTGCGTGCTCGCCCTCGCCGGCACCCTCCTCTACGAGCGGGCCTACATCCGCGCGGGCCAACTGCCCCCGCTGTCCTGATCCACCCCATGACCATGCACACGACCCCTCTTCAGTCCTTCCCACCCCGAGACAAGTGGGACGACTGGCAGGAGTACGATGCCAGGGCCTGGCCCGGTACGCTGGTCGGCCCGTACCGGGTCGACATGCTCATTGCTCGGGGCGGCGCCGGCATGGTTTATCGGGCCACTGACACGCGGCTGGACCGACAGGTGGCGCTCAAGATCCTCGCCCCGCTCGGCGTGCCGGACGAGCTGCGCGTCGACCGCTTTCTCCGCGAGGCGCGAATCACCGCGTCGCTCGATCACCCGAATATCGTCAAGGTCTACGATGTCGGCACGCATGACGGTGAGCCGTTCATGGTCGTCGAATTGCTCGAGGGCGAAACGCTACGGGAACGGCTCGGTCGCGGACCTGTGGCTGAACCGGACGCTCGTCGCATCGGCGTGGAGATCGCCCGCGGGCTCGTCGCCGCGCATGCTGCCGGGCTCGTTCACCGTGATCTCAAGCCGGAGAACGTGTTCCTCACGCGCGGTGGCATGACCAAGATCCTCGATTTCGGGATCGCGAAGCTCGCTCCGGAAGCAGCACCGCGCGACAGCGGCGCGTCGACGCTGACCGGGATCCTGCTGGG
>QJVU01000714.1 GCA_003235605.1 Planctomycetota bacterium
CCTACAAGAATGGCAAGCGGCAGGGCCATTGGATCTTCTGGAACAAGGATGGCTCCATCGACGGATCGCGGACGGGGCGCTATGAGGGCGGCGAGTTGATCCAAGGCTGAACCAACCGGGGCCCGCAGCGTGTTCCTACGCCCTCGCCCCATGGTATCCTGGCCAGTGTGAACCAAGGTCCAGCCCGCGCCCGCACGCGCGCACCCCTCGTCCTTTTCCTCGTTGCAGTGTGCGCGGCGGCGCTGGCTTTCGGCGGAAGCGCCTGCGGCGATCGACACACGCCGACGGGCCTCGAGTTGCCCCTGCCCTCGGGCAACCACGATGCCTACGGCCCCCTGCCCCTCGAGGTAGCAGGCTTCCGGGTCACCCGCGGAGCCGCCGCGGGCTACGTGGACGACGCGGCGTGCAAGGACTGCCACCAGCAGATCTACGAGTCCTACCAGCACGTCGGCATGGCCCGCTCCTTCTACCCGCCAGACCCCGGGAACCCCGTGGAGAAGCTGGGGGAGGTGTTCTACCACGAGAGGTCGAAGCGCTACTACCAGATGCTCGTGCGCGACGGCCGTTACGTGTTGCGGCGCTACTGCAAGGACGACGAAGGGAACGAGTTCGCCCACTACGAGGCCCAGGTCGAATGGGTGATCGGGTCCGGCAACCACGTGCGGAGCTATCTCTCGCGCAACCCCTACGGCGAGCTGTTCGAGCTGCCGCTGTCCTGGTACGCGGAGTCCGGCTGGGGCATGTCTCCGGGGTACGACATGCCTCAGCACCACGGTTTCGGGCGCCGGATCGATAGGGCCTGCATGTTCTGCCACAACGCCTATCCAGAGATCCCGGTGGGCGGCGATCGGTCCTGGGAGCCGGAGGTGTTCCCCGCGAACCTACCCCACGGCATCGGCTGCCAGCGGTGCCACGGTCCGGGCGCCCGCCACGTGGAGGCCGCCGCAGACGAGGAGAGCTCCGACGAGAAGATCCGCAGCCGGATCACGAACCCCGGACACTTGTCCCTCGAGGATCAGGACCAGCTGTGCATGACGTGTCACCTGCAGCCGGAGTCCCAGTTCGGCGGGTTGATGCCGCAGAACGAGGGCAAGCTGCTCTATCAGCACCGGCCCGGGAAGAGGATCACCGACTTCCTCACCTATCTGGACCACGGTACCGAGGAGCAGCGGCGGAATCGCCTGGAGGTAAACCATCACGGCTACCGCATGCGCCAGAGCCGGTGCTTCACTGCGAGCGCCGGCAAGCTCACCTGCGTCACCTGCCATGACCCCCACAGAAAGGTCGCGAAGCCAGAGCAACCGGACCACTACCGCCAGAAGTGCTTCACCTGCCACAAGGTGACCGACTGCCAGATGGAGGGCATGGGCACGGAGGCCGACGCCAACAGAGCGGACTGCGTGACCTGCCACATGGTCAAGGCAAGACCAAGCGACGTGGTGAGGGTCACGATCACCGACCACCTCATCCGCCGCCGCCCACCCGACCGCGATCTGACGGCACCGATCTCCGAGGCCCTGCCTGACAACTCCCGGCTGCACATCGTCCCCTACCTGAAGGAGCAGGCGCGGTCTGACCCTCGGTTTCCAATGCGTGCAGGCCTCGGCTGGTCGACCTCCATGGAAAAGGGCGACGCGATGAAGCGCTGGTACGCGGCTTTCGAGCGTCTCCGGCCGCACCCCCCGGGGGACTACATCCACCTCGGCCGGTCGCTGCTGGCGTTCGGGGAGCCCGAGTCCGGGGCAAAGGTCCTGGCCGAGGGCGTCGAGCTCTTCCCCGCCAACTATGCCGTGCGCTGGGCCCACGGTGAGGCCCTGCTCCACCACCGCCAGGACCCTGATGGGGCCCTGGCCCAGCTCCGACGCGCCCTCGAGCTGGCGCCCGACCACCCTGGAGTACAGAAGTCCCTGGGCGACGTCTACACCGCGCGGCAGCAGTGGCGGGAGGCCCGCGCTGCCTACGAGAGCGCCCTGCGACTGCACCGGACCAGCACCGATCTCTGGACATACTACGCGCAGGCGCTGCTGCGCCTCGACGACCTCCCGGCAGCCGAGCATGCCCTCGAGGAGTTGATCGCCCTCGACCCCGACGAGCCTGTCGGCTACGGCACGCTGATCTCCTTGCTTGCCCACAAGGGTGACCAGGACCGGCGCATGGTCGTACTTCGCCAGGGGGCATCACGGACGGCGGACATCGCGCTGCAGCTGGTCCTCGAGTACTTCTTCGGCGCGAGCCCGGCGCACCGCGATCCGGCGAAGGGCCTCCGCCAGGCACAGCGGGCTGCCGCCAGCTATCCGGAAGATCCGCGTTCCCACATGTACCTGGCGATGGCGATCTTCCAGTGCCGCGCCCAGATCGACGCAAGCGTCGCCATCCGGGCCGCGCAAGCCCGTGGCGCGGACCCGGCCTGCACGGCCGGGTTGATGGGGCTCGATGCGCTGTACCGCGGGCGCTTCGACGACGCCCGGCGCTTGTTCCGGGAGTTCGCGGCCAAGCGACACTCGAAGACCGAGCAGCCAGAGCCCCTCCGGCAGATCCTGGACCAGTTCATCCGGTCCCTGCCACCCATTCCGCAGATGCAGCCGCGCTGACTGCGGCTGCCCTATCCCTTTGTAGTAAATGGGGTTGTCTGGAACCCAACCCTGAAGTCCCGGCGCCTGTTTCCCTTCCCACCCGGGTTCCATTCCCGGCCACCGTGGGTAGGATCTTCGCAGGAGTCCGGGGGCCTGCCCTAGATGGGTCTTCGGATGCCTGCCTGCCTCACCCCGTTTACCCGTTGACCCATCAAATGAAGAAACAATTGATCTACGGCCTCGGCCTTGCCCTGGCCGCCCCCTTGTTTGGGCAGAACCTCTACTCGCCCAAGGACCTGGAGAAGGCGGAAGGTCAGTACTACGCCTACTACTTCTTCCGCTACGCCGAACCCCGGTGGCAGAACGTGGATGGCGAAAACCGCGGTAAGGCGTTCGTGATGAACAGCATCGCCATCCGGCTGGACGGCACCTACAACTACAACACCAGCTACGGCATGGGCCGGAAGTGGTCGAACGTCACGCTGGTGATGAGCGAAGGTGATCTCAGCAGCTTCTCGGCCACCTTCTCCGCCAACGCCACGACGACGCCGACGACCGTGTTCAGCTCCGGATGGAGCCTGCCCAGCGTGACCGGCCTCCAGTCCCCGGCACCACAGCCCTGGGGCGGCAAGAACGGTGAGCTGAGGATTCCTTTCAGCAGCACGTGGGTCTACACCGGCAGCAAGGACATCCTGTCCGACTGGACGTACAGCGGCGGGACGCTGGACAACGCAGCCTCCTGGGCCGGATCCTCCAGCCGCTACTACATGATCGACAGCTACGGCAGCGCAAACGAGTACTCGTCGATCGGCAGCACCGGCGTCTACATCCCGAGCACCCGCTTGAACAACAACTCCACCGGCGTGACCACCCGCTGCAACGACTCGGAGCACGGCACCACCACGACCGGGGCGTACGCCTACGTGTACGGCGCC
>QJVU01000679.1 GCA_003235605.1 Planctomycetota bacterium
GCCTTCGGGGAGGTAACCGCGCAACCGTCGCAGAGCGTCCTGCGGGCCCTGGAGTCCCGTGGCGGTACCAGCCTCGGCGTCCACCTGGAGTCGAACAGTCCCGAGGATGCCCCGGTCCAGGTCACCGAGGAAACCAAGCAACTCCGCGATCCCTCCGGCCGCTACCAGGTGCTCGGCGAGATCGGTCGCGGCGCCGCGGGCGTGGTCTACAAGGGACGCGATGTGGACCTGGGCCGGGACGTTGCGATGAAAATCCTCAAGGAGGAGTACGCCGAGCGTCCAGACATCCTCTCCCGCTTCGTCGAGGAAGCCCAGATCGGCGGTCAGCTCCAGCACCCGGGCATCGTGCCCGTGTACGAGCTGGGATTGCAGCATGGCGAGCGGCCCTACTTCGCCATGAAGCTGGTGAAGGGCGAGACCCTGGCCGCCCAGCTGGCCAGGCGCAGCTCCCCCACCGAGGACCGCCGCCGGTTGCTGGGCATCTTCGAGCAGGTCTGCCAGACGATCGCTTATGCCCACGCCCGCCGGGTGGTACACCGGGACCTCAAGCCCGCCAACGTGATGATCGGTGCCTTCGGCGAGGTACAGGTGGTGGACTGGGGCTTTGCCAAGGTGCTTCCCAAGGGGGGTGTTGCGGATGAGAAGGAGTCCGTGGCCCGGGCCAGCCAGCGCAGTGTCATCGAGACCGTGCGCAGCGCGCCGGGCTCCGGCACCCAGTCGGTTGCTGGATCCTTGTTCGGCACACCCGCCTACATGCCACCGGAGCAGGCGATGGGAGAGATCGACCGGCTGGATCAACGCTCCGACGTCTTTGGTCTCGGTGCCATTCTCTGCGAGATCCTCACCGGTACGCCGCCCTACCGCCAGGAGGACGGCGACGTGGTCCAGCAGGCTGCACGGGGAGACACCACAGGCGCAGTGGCGCGCCTCGAAGCCTGTGGTGCCCATGAGTCGTTGGTCAGTCTCACGAAGCAGTGTCTCTCCCCGGCCCGGCGGGCCCGCCCCGAGTCTGCCGGTCAGGTGGCCGAGGCCATCGCGGCCTACCTGTCCTCGGTGGAAGAGCGTGCACGCCAGGCCGAGCTCCACGCTGCGGAAGCGAGGGTGCGAGCCCGGTCGACGGTGATGCTGGCTGCTGCAGCGGTCCTGGTCCTGGCGCTGGGCGGGGGTGGCTACCTCTGGGTGCAGTCGGAGTCGACTCGCCGCCAGGCGGATGCCGAGGGGCTCGTGACGGCAGCGCTGCAGGAGGCCAGCACCAGGCAGGGCAAGGCCCGGGCGAGCGGTCTCGAGGACCTTTCCCTGTGGGAGCAGGCCCTGGCGTCGGTGTCCCAGGCAAGGCAGCTGGCGGGGTCGGAGTACGTGGGCGACACCCTGAAGGAGAGGGTGGGGAAGCTTGCAGAGGAAGTACAGCGGGAACGCGAGCAGGCGGCGGCGATGGTCGCCCAGCGCAGAAAGGACCAGGCCATGCGCGACGCCCTCCTCCTAGCGCGGTCCCCGGCAGAGAGCGAGGTGGTCAAAGGGGACTGGGCGCTGACGGACCCACGCAGGGTGGAGGAGGCCTACAGCGCCGCATTCCAAAGGTACCTGGACCGGAAGCTCGAGGATTTGAGCCTGGGCCAGGCTGCCGATGCCCTGGGGCACAGCGCGCTGGCAGTCGAGCTGGCGGCAGCACTGGACCATTGGGCGATGACCCGGCGCCGGGCAGAGGTCACCGACGAGCTGACCAGGAAGCTGGAGCACCTCGCAAGGCTCCTGGATCCCGAGGATCCCTGGCGCAACGAGCTGCGCGACCTGATCCCCGACGCCAAGGAGAAGAAGGAGACGCTCCTGCAGCTCGCGTCCACCGTGCATGTGCGCGAGCTTCCGGTCCTGAGCCTGGTGTTGCTTGGCGAAGCCCTCTGGACGGCAGACGCCAAGACCGAGTCGGTCAAGGTGTACCGGCAGGGCCAGCTCCACAACCCGGAGGACTTCGGCCTTGCCCTGCGGCTGGCCAAGCTGCTGGGGAAACTACCGGAGCCGAACTGGCAGGAGGTCGTGGATAGCGCCCGGATCGCGGTGGCGCTGCGCCCTCGACTTGCCGGGGCCTGGCTTCAGCTCGGCTTCGGGTCGTCCCGCCAGGAGGATTCTCTGCAGGACGCCGCTGCCTGCTTCCGTCGTGCGCTCGAGCTCGATCCGAAGTACGCCTTGGCGCACCACAACCTCGGCGCCGTGCTGGATGGGCTCGGCCGCTTCGACGACGCCATCGCCTGCTTCCGCAGGGCGATCGAGATCGACCCGAAGTTGGCCTATGCGCACAACGGCCTCGGCCTCGCGCTGAGCGATCTCGGCCGCTACGACGAGGCCATCGCCTGCTTCCAGAAGGCGATCGAGAGCCACCCGAAGTACGCCGATGCGCACTACAACCTCGGCAACGCCCTGAACAATCTCGGCCGCTACGACGAGGCCATCACCTACCACAAGAAGGCACTCGAGATCGACCCCAAGTACGCCCATGCGCATATCAACCTCGGCCGTGTGCTAACGAGATTCAGCCGCTTCGACGAGGCCATCGACCGCTACCGGAAGGCGATCGAGATCGATCCGAAGAACGCCAACGCGCACTACAACCTCGGCAACGTGCTGAAGAGACTCGACCGCCTCGACGAAGCCGTCACCCATCTCCGGAAGGCAATCGAAGTCGACGCCCACCATGTCCAGGCCCACGTCAACCTGGGCCTGGTGCTGCGTAGGCTAGGCCGCCCCGAAGAAGCCATCGTCCTCTTTCGAAAGGCGATCGAGATCGATCCAGACTGCGCACCCGCACACATCAACCTCGGCGGAAGCCTCCAAGCGCGCGGCGACCTCAACGGAGCGATTACCGAGTTCAAGGCCGCCGAAGCCCTCTTCGCGAAACAAGACTCTCCGTTCGCGCGGAGGTGGCAGTCGTTTGCCCAAGACCGGATCGAGGACCTCTCCGAAGGGATCACCCAGCTCGACGAGATCATCGGCGGACGACGGACGGCAAGGTCGAGCAAGGAGTGGTCCGCAGCAACCCTCAGCGGCATCCACACCAAGCGTTACGCCGAGATCATTGCGCTGACCGAGAAGACCCTGGGTGGCCAACGCGAGCTGGCCCTGGGTGGGGATTGGGGTGTCTACAACCCGGCGTGCGCTGCGGCGCTCTGGAGTGCGGCTGGAAAAATGGAGGCAAGCGAGCGGAGCCGGGTGCGTGGACTCGCTCTTGCCTGGCTCACCTTGGAGACCCAGCGTTGGGAGAAGCGGCTCACCGAGGATGAAGAGCGTGCTGCAGAGGCACGAAAACGCCTGAAGCACGCGCTGGAGGACAAGGATTTCGCCAGCGTGCGGGGTGAGGCACTGGAGAAGCTGCCCGAGGCCGAGCGCAAGGCCTGGCAGGCTCTGTGGCAACGGATCCAGAAGGGAGCCGAAGAATGAGCTCTCACGACAAGGACACGGACAGCTCGACACCCGTAGACCCGGTCGACAAGGGCCTGGCCGAGGCCTTTGGGGAG
>QJVU01000332.1 GCA_003235605.1 Planctomycetota bacterium
AGAAATCCTCTCCGCGGTGTTCCAGGCCGTGGACTCATACGCCGACAAGACCAAGAATGACGACGACATAACGGCCGTAGTCATCAAGACGAAGACCTAGTACGAGATTCCGATCCAATGGACCGCTTCAAGGTGCTGGTTGTAGACGATGAGCCGTTCATCTGCCGGTCCCTTTCCTTCGTGCTCAGAAAGGACAACTACGAGGTCTTCGAGGCCCGCAATGGCGAGGAAGCACTGGCGTTCATCCGCGAGAACAAGCCAGACCTGGTGTTCATGGACGTGATGATGCCGAAGATGAATGGCTTCGACGTGACGCGCGCGGTGAAGAGCGACGAAGACCTCAAGCACACCAAGATCATCCTGCTCACCGCCAAGGGGCAGGAAGCCGACCGTGCAACCGGTGCGGATGCAGGGGCGGACGACTACATGACCAAGCCCTTCAGCCCCACGAAGATCCTGCAGCGGGCGAGGGCGGCACTGGGTCAGTAGACCCGGAGGGGCCCGGGGCGTCCCCCGCCCAATCGCCCACCTGTCAGGCTGACAGAGGATCTTCGGCCGTCTCCTGCCAGAATGGCCGAAGAGGGCGAAAAACCGGCCGTCAGGATCTCTCTAACCTTGTTTGGCCAAGCTGTTTAGCAGTTGTTACCGCCGGTACGGTAGTTGTTTTGACAAAAAAAAACGGCTTCCGCAACGGGGGGCTGCTCCAGATCCCTGCCCGCTTGCAGGGATCAGAACCAAGAACTCTCGGTAGGCACCAGAATGTCCAAGATCATCGGCATCGACCTCGGCACCACCAACTCGGTGGTATCTGTCATGGAGGGCGGTGAGCCCGTCGTCATAGCGAACCTGGAGGGAAGCCGCACGACGCCGTCGGTCGTGGCATTCACCCCGAGCGGGGAACGCCTGGTGGGCGCGCCTGCGAAGCGCCAGGCCATAACGAATCCCCAGAACACGATCTACTCCATCAAGCGCTTCATGGGCCGCCGCCACAACGAGGTGGCCGACGAGGAGAAGACGGTTCCCTACAAGGTCACAGGTGGGCCGGAGGAACTGGTCAAGGTGGAGATCGGAGGCAAGGATTACACCCCGCCGGAGATCTCGGCCATGATCCTGCAGAACCTCAGGGAGGCGGCCGAGTCCTATCTGGGCGAAACGGTGACCAAGGCGGTCATCACCGTGCCGGCCTATTTCAACGACTCCCAACGCCAGGCGACCAAGGATGCCGGCACGATTGCCGGCCTGGATGTGCAGCGCATCATCAACGAACCCACAGCAGCGGCGCTGGCCTACGGGCTGGACAAGAAGCAGGAGGGCAAGAGCCAGAAGATCGCGGTCTTCGACCTGGGTGGTGGGACCTTCGACATCTCTATTCTGGACGTTGGCGAGGGCGTCTTCGAGGTGAAGTCCACCAATGGCGATACGCATCTGGGCGGCGACGACTTCGACGAGCTCATCATCCGTTGGCTCTGTGACAGCTTCAAGAAGGCGAACGGCATCGATCTGCGCAACGACCAGATGGCGTTGCAGCGACTGAAGGAGGCCGCCGAAAAGGCCAAGATCGAGCTCTCAGCGGCTCAGCAGACCAACATCAACCTGCCCTTCATTACCATGGACCAGGCCGGCCCGAAGCACCTGTCGGAGAACCTGACCCGCGCCAGGTTCGAGGAGATGTGTGATGGGTTGTTCGAACGCTGCCGGAAGCCATGCCTCTTGGCCCTCAAGGATGCCAAGCTGGATGCCAAGGACATCGACGAGGTGGTTCTCGTGGGCGGCTCCACCCGCATCCCGAAGGTACAGGAACTCGTCAAGGAGATCTTCCGCCGAGAGCCGAACCGTTCCGTCAACCCGGACGAGGTGGTGAGCCTCGGTGCCGCCATCCAGGGCGGTGTGCTTTCGGGCGATGTCGGCTCAGTGGTGCTGCTGGACGTGACACCCTTGTCCCTGGGCATCGAGACACTGGGTGGTGTGATGACGAAGCTGGTGGAGCGAAACACCACGATCCCCACGAGCAAGGCGCAGACCTTCTCTACCGCAGATGACAATCAGACGGCAGTGGAGATTCACGTCTTGCAGGGTGAGCGGGAGTTTGCCAAAGACAACCGCACTCTGGGGACCTTCAAGCTCGAGAACATCCCGCCGGCACCCAGGGGCGTCCCACAGATCGAAGTCACCTTCGACATCGATGCGAACGGTATCCTCAACGTTTCGGCCAAGGACAAGGGCACCGGCAAGGAGCAGAAGGTCACGATCGAGACCTCCTCAGGACTGACTGAGGAAGAGGTCCAGCGCATGCGGGACGACGCGGAACAGCATGCCAGCGATGATCGCAAGCGTCGCGAAGCCGTGGACACGAAGAACCAGGCCGAGCAGATGGCCTACCAGGTCGAGAAGACCCTGAAGGAGCACGAAGCCAAGGTCGACGCCGCGGCGAGGTCCGACGTCGAGGCCAAGGTGAAGGCCCTGAGGCAGAAGGTCAAGGGCGAAGACCTCGGCGCAATCAAGTCAGCCATGGCGGACCTCGAGCGGGCCATGCACAAGGTCAGCGAGGCCATCTATCAGAAGACCCAGGACCAGGGTGGTGCTGGTGGCAAGTCGGGATCCGAGCAGGCTGCAGGCGCCAAGACGCGTGACGGCGGCGGTGACGAAGACATCCAGGATGCCGACTTCGAAGTGAAGTAGGCCCACGCAAGCCGGAACGACACCATGCGGTGGGGCAGCCGGGAGGCCGGCGGCCCCGCCATTCGTTTTCGGTTACCCGTGACGCCACAATCCACTACAACACCGGCCCCATGATTCGGGTCGAGAACCTAAGCAAGCACTTCGGCGCCACCAGGGCCGTGGATGACATCTCCTTCGCGGTTGCCATGGGAGAGGTCGTGGGGTTCCTCGGCCCCAACGGCGCCGGCAAGACCACCACCATTCGGGTCTTGACCTGCTATCACCCCGCCACTTCGGGCGTGGCGACGGTAGCGGGCTTTGACGTGTTCCAGCAGCCGATAGAGGTGCGCAGCAGGATCGGCTACCTGCCGGAGAACGTGCCGATCTATCCGGATCTGCGAGTTGAAGAGTACTTGCGTTACAGGGCGGCGCTCAAGGGTGTCCCCCGACGCAACCGTGGGGCTGCCGTTGGCCATGCCATGGAACGCTGTGGTGTCCTGGAGGTTCGACGCAAGCTGGTGGGCCATGTCTCCCGCGGCTACCGGCAACGCGTTGGTCTCGCCGATGCCCTGGTGTCGAGACCGCCGATCCTGATCCTGGATGAACCCACCGCCGGACTCGACCCCAACCAGCGGATGAAAGTGCGGAGCATGGTGAAGGAACTCGCCCATGAGCACACGATCCTGTTCAGCAGCCACATCCTCTCGGAGGTAGAGGACGTCAGCAGCCGCATTCTGGTCATTCATCACGGCAGGATCCGCGCGGATGGCTCCCCTCGGGAACTGCTTGCACAGAGTGGCGGTCGCCGCTTGGTGGTCACGGCAAGACTCCCGGCCGAGAGCTTGGTG
>QJVU01000074.1 GCA_003235605.1 Planctomycetota bacterium
CGATCAGCAGGTTGTACTTGCCGCGGATGTAATGGCTGATGGCGTCGTTGAACTCGTCCCCGGCCACCCGCAGGCACTCCGCCTCCACGACGTTGGCGAGGGAGATGACCGCGACCTCCGAGGTGCCTCCGCCGATGTCCACGATCATGCAGCCGTGGGGCTCGTGCACGGGCAGGTTCGCACCTATGCCTGCGGCTGTGGGTTCGTCCACGAGGAACACCCGCCGGGCGCCGGCGCGCTCTGCGGAGCTGATCACCGTGCGCTTCTCCACCTTGGTGATTCCCCAGGGGACCGCGATCACCACCTGGGGCTTCACGACGTGCCGGGATCCTCCGTTGGCCCGGCGCATGAAGTAGCGCAGCATGCTCTCGGTGACCTCGAAGTCGGCGATCACGCCGCTGCGCATCGGGCGCACCGCCTCGAACCCGGGCGGCGTGCGGCCGAGGTACTCGAGGGCCGTGGCTCCCACCGCCATGCCGTCCAACAGCACCTGGTTGGTGCCACGGCGCACTGCCACCACCGAGGGCTCGTCCACGACAATGCCGCGCTCACGAACCGTGACCAGTGTATTGGCCGTGCCCAAGTCGATTCCCAGGTCCTCTGAGAACCGACGCATTACCCACTCCACAGGCCTGACCATTCACCCCTCCGCGAGGCTGTAGACCGCTCAGTCCGGATACCGACCGCCCAAGGTAGCACCGTGGTCCGGCGATGGAAGCGCGTATCTTTCCACACACTTCCAACAACCGCCGGGGCTCGACCCGGGTCTACGTGGTCTCGGAGTCTACGTGCCGGGGTAGCGGGCGTCCAGGAAGTACCAGACCATCGTCAGCGCGGTGCAAAGCAGGAGGAACGTCCCGATGACGATCCCCGCGTCGATGGTGAGGGACTTGGTGTCCTCGACTTCCTCGAGAACGGGCGCCGCCGTCGCGACCTCGCGGCCCTTGGCTCTTTTGCTCGCCATTGCTGAAGGCCTCCGCTAGCTGCCGCCCTTGGCGGTGTTGTTGCCTGAGAGATTGGTGCTGGCCATGTCGCCTACCCGCACCTTCCGGGCGCCCTCCTTGTTCACGTGGAGGGTGGCGAAGGCGTACTTGGAGCCATCCCACTCGGTCACCACCGCGTCACCCAGGTAGCCGTCGGTGCGGTTGTAGATGGCGAAGCGGTGGCCGGCCTTGAGGAACTCGCCGCCGGCATTGACGGCGATGGTGATCAGCTTGCCGGTATTGGCGACCCACTCCACGCGCCCCGAGACGCTGGGCTGGATGGTGGAGAAGATGCCCGGCGCCTTGATCCGCACCAGGTCCAGCAGCACGGCCTGCTCCCGCCGGGTCTGATCCAGTTTCTTGTTGGCGCCGTTCAGGTTGGCGATCTCCGTGTCCTTGTTCCGGATCGTGAAGTTGAGCCGATCGATCTCCCGCTTCGCCGTGGTCTCAGCGTCCACGGCCTCGTCCTTGGCCTTCTCCGCGGCGATGGCCCGGGCCATGGCCTTGTCCGCGGTGTCGTTGGCCACCTCGATCTGCTTGGACATGGCGCCGGTGTTCTGGGCCAGGATCTTGTAGTCCTTCTCCATGCTGGACAGCCGGCCATCCAGGCGCTGGTTCTCCTTCTGGGCAGCGTCCAGATCGGCCTTGTACTTGGCCAGGCTGGACTCGCTGGTGTTCAGCTGTCGCCGCGCATCCCCCACGTCCTTCTTCAGGTTGTCGATGTTGGCCTGCAGGCGACTCTCCATCTGCTGCTTGTCCTTCTCGAGGGCAGCGTGCTTCTGCTTCCAGTTACTCGCCCGCTTCAGGTAGGTGCCGGCGAAGCCGACGAAGGTGCCGGCCAGGATCAGGTTGAGGACAATGAAAACGCGGCCAATGGGACTCATCGTAAGAACAAGCTCCGACTAGGGGTTGAGTCCGGTCCGAGGAAGGCAGGACGGGGACTGGGAGTGCAATGTCTCGAGGGACGTGAGGGTCTTTGAGGGACTTTGTCTGGGGTGGGCGGTGTGCAGCGCGAGAACCGGCCCAGGGCCGGGAATGCTAACTGCCTTCGACAGGCCGTCAAGCGCCAGCCGAAGCCGCTCCATGGAAACGGCTTGGGAGTCTACCCCAGGATCGCCCCAGGGTGGTGGCAAGGATCCGCACGAGGCTCCAGATCCACGCCAGAACGGTGGTCAGGACCAGCCAGGGAAACCAGCGATGCACCGTTGCCATGGGCATCCCCCCCGCTGGCGCAGGGACGACCTCCAGGGGCAGCACACGGGCGGGGCCCCGGGCGTTGGGCGGACCCGGCAGCCTGCCCAACACCTTCCCGTCGCCGTCAACCCCCACCGTGGCGCCATCCACGGTGCAGCGAATCAGCGGTCGCCCTGTTTCCAGTGCCCTCAGGACCGTCATGGCCTCCATCTGGTCCAGCTCCGCACCACCCAGGTACCAGCACTCGTTGCTGAGCACCACGAAGAAACGCGCGCCTCGTTGGGCATACGTGCGGCAGACATCGGGGAACGCATTGTCGTAGCAGATCAGGGCGGCGAACTCGGTGCCGCTCTCGGTGTAGAGGAGCTTCTGGTAGGTCCCGGGATCCACATCCGGCAGGTCCTCGATCCGCATGACCCTGCGAATGATCGGCGCCAGCAAGCGGAGGAACCAAGGCTGGGTCTCGCCACCGGGTACCAGCCAGAGCTTCTCATGGTGTCCGCAGTAGCGTCCCAGGCTATCCAAGAGCAGGGCCACTGCTTTCAGGCGTGTCCCGGCACCCAACGACAGATCGGCGCCCACCAGCAGTCGGCTCCCTGGATGCAGGCGCAGGGGAGGGTCATGCCCCACGAGTTGGGGTAGCAGAACGTTCTCCGTGCCTTTCCGCAGACCTTGGAGTGCGATCGACTCCGGCCACAGCACGAGGTCAGGGGGAGTCCTTGCGCCGGGGCCTGCCACTTCCAGGGTGGGCTCCACCATGACCCGCCGGATGGCGGCGACGAGATCCCGGTAGCCTCCCATCTCCTGGATGTACCTCGCGCTGAACCCCGGCTCGATCGCTGTCACCAGAAGCGGTCTGTGGCCGGGAGTGAAGTGACCCGGGGGTGGCAACACGCTCAGCAGGACCGCGACCCCAAGCGTGCCCCCGAGCCACCAGGTCGCCTGGGTAAAGGGCGGCCGTGCCAGTCGCCAAGCCCGGTAGACGTCCACGATCCCCCCCGCCAGGATCCCCAGCAGAAGGTTCACGAGGACCTCGCTGCCCCAACGGGCGCTCCCCAGGAGCCACGGCCAGTGGTAGAGGCAGTGGGCAGGCTGGGCGTGGGGGTAGTAGATCCCCGGCATGTAGCAACGCAGCCAGGTGGTGCCGCAGAGGGCGCACCCGAAGGCCAGGGCGCCGGGCACGAACCGGGCCAGGGCAGTGGTACAGGCCACCGCCAACAGGTAGTAGAGCCCCCCCACGAGGGCAATGGGCACGCAGGCGAGCCAGAACAGGGGTGCCAGGGAGTAGGAGAACACCGCCACGTGCAGGACGCCGACCAGGTAGGCGG
>QJVU01000705.1 GCA_003235605.1 Planctomycetota bacterium
CGATCTCGAAGCCTTCGCCAACTTCCCCGGGGACGTGGTGGCGGACGTGGACAGCCAAGCGTCCATCGTGGTGGGTGCCTGCAACCGGGTGGGCCGTGCCTTCACCCGGGAGCACGAGGAGAACCGCAACCTGATGAACGACCCCGAGCTGAGCCAGACCCAGCGCAAGCTCGAAGAGACCAAGGACATGGCAGGGCGCGCCAAGGCGGAAGCCTACAAGGGCCGGCCCCGCCTGGTGCCCTACTACGTCAACGGGGACACCGACCTGTTCACCATCGCCGCCAAGCTGGGGCAGCTGCCCGAAGACCTCATCTCGGTCAACCCCAACCAGGACCCCCTCTACGTGCGAGCCCGAACCGTGGTGCACGTGCTGGAGCAGCCGTAAGCCATGCCGCAGAGCAGAGGGAACAGCCGCCGGGGCATCGACACCGTTCGCATCGAGAGCGAAACGGGTGGGTCGTTCGACATCTTCAACTCGCTGTCGATCTCGAACGACCTGCTGGCCCCCAGCGAGGCCGCCTTCGAGGTTGGCGACGACGGCACCTGGGCGGAGCTGGAGGATCTGACCAACCTGGGCAGCCTCTTCAAGGTGTTCGTGAACGACCGCCTGCGCCTGACTGGGCGGGTGGAGCTCAACGACATCCCGGTGGACCCCAGTAGTGGCGCAGTCACCCGCTTCAGCGTGCGCACCAAGATGGCGGACGCGATGTATGCCAGCGCCAACCCCAACGTGAAGGTCAAGTCCACGTCGATCAAGGACTTCATCCTCTACTTGTGGGCCCCGCTGGGGATCACCGAGCAGGACTTCCAGTGGTACGCCGACGTCAGCCGCGACCTGATGACGGGCGTGAGCAGCGATGGGAGCAAGAGCCCGGTGGCCCTGGAGGACATCCAGGAGGAGCAGGCCAAGGTCAACCCGCCCGAGACCATCTTCGCCGCCACCGACCGCCACCTGAAGCGCCACGGTCTGATGATCTGGGACGCCCCCGACGGCAAGGTGGTGGTGGGGTACCCCGAGGACCGCCAGCGCCCCACCTATCAGTTCCGCATGTTCGGCGACAGCCGGCGCAACCAGAACAACGTCTTGAGCGCCACCCGGGCCAAGGACTGGTCCGGTGTGCCTGGGCTGCTCTACGTGGCCGGCACTGGTGGGAAGCAAGAGTGGACCAAGGCCAAGGTCCGAGGCTACGCGAGCAACGAGGACATCAATAACGCCGGCTTCTACCGCCCTGTCCTGATCATCAACGAGGGCATGAAGACGGACGAGCTGGCCCAGCGCATGGCCAACTCGGAGATGACGAAGCGCTCCATGCGGCTGGACACCTGGACCATCAAGGTGGACGGGCTCAGCTACTGGAACGGGTCGGAGCGCGTGCAGTACGCCCCCGACACGGTGGCGGAGGTGCATAGCACCGTCGCAGGTGGCCCGAACGGCGCCTACCTGGTGCACCGGGTGCAGATGAGCCGCAACCCGAGCGAGGGCGACACCACCGAACTGACCATGCTAAAGCGCGGGATCTGGAGATTGTGATGGGAGCCTTCGACTATGTAGCCCAGTTCGCCCGGGTGCTCTCTTCGAGCATCAACCCCCGCACGCAGTCCCTTCAGGTGGACCTGGGGGGCATCGGTAGCCTGTTCGAGGACGAGACGGACGACAGCCAGGGCGAAGTCTCGGAGCAGTCCGAGATGTTCGGTGCCCTGGGCTTCGTGTCCCGCCCTGCGGACCCCGAGGTGATCGGCGGCAAGGAGTACGCCTGCGAGGCCCTCTGCATGCGCACCGCGGACGGGCTGGTGCCCATCAGCTGGCGCGACCTGCGCCTGAACGGATACTTCGCCGGGGGTGTGCCAGCAGGGCGCATCGGGATGGTGGGGTACGGTGGCGGGTTCCACACCATCGACCTCACCGACGCGAACAACGGGGACCAGAAGACGTCCATCCACTTCATCTATGCCCCTTATGACTACAGCAACGGCACCCCAGGCAAGGCCATGGCCATCGCGCTGGACACCACCCCGGGCAAGGAGAACATCTCCATGTCGATCGGTGGCGGCACCAGTGGCTTCCAGGTGACCATCAACGAGACGGATGGGGTGCAGGTGCGCACCCCGGACACCGGCACCATGTTCAACATCCGCGAGGACGAGATCAACATGACGGCGAAGAAGATCATGCTCAAGGGCGCCGTCTACGTTGGAGCCCAGGCGGAGACGGGCGTGCCCCTGCTACCTGGCCCGGCGAGCCCTCCGTGCCCCAGCCTCTACCTCAGCCCCGCATAAGGAGCCGCCACCATGACCATGCTCGACGGAACCATCGTCATCGACCCCGTTACTGGCGCCACCGTCACCAAGACCGGCGCAGCCGGCGAGGTGTTCGATGCCATGGAGGCGAACCAGGACTACGGGGACACGCCGTCCACCAACCCGCCAGCCTACGCGGCGGCCCGGAAGCAGATCGCCAACCTGGCGCTCGCGGTAGCTAAGATCATCCCCCACATCCAGGCCAACGCGGTGGTCACCACCACGGTGGCTTCGGGCATCCCCGTGAGCACCGCGGGCAGCGCCACGGCCCAGACGGGGTCCACGACGGCCACTGGCACCGGCTCGGGATCGGTGTCGTGACCCTATGCGCCTTCCCTAAGCTCCCCGCACTGCCGGTCCTGGTCATTCCACTGCCGGCTCTTCCTGCGCTCCCTACCCTCCCCACGCTGCCCCAGATCCCGCTCCCGGGCCTGCCCCAGCTCCCGGCACTCCCCGTGCTGGTCATCCCGTTGCCGGCCCTCCCGGCCCTGCCAACGCTGCCCACACTTCCGCAGATCCCGCTCCCGGGCCTGCCCGAGCTTCCTGCACTGCCAGTGCTCATCATCCCCCTCCCAGCCCTACCAGCGCTCCCCACGCTGCCAACTCTGCCGACGCTACCCTGCCCGCTGGACATCGCCGCCTGACGAAAGGCGGGCCGGAGGCGCATGCTGGGGCGCTTCTTCCTTGACACTCTCGAAGGTTCGCTCCCTCGGTGATAGAGTGTCCCCCATGGCCGCACCGTACATCCCCCCAGCGGGGACGACACCGCTGGGAACGACCGACCTGGTACCCTACCGCCCGCTCCCTCCGCCCCCCGTGATCCGGGCGGACAAGCTGGTCTATCGGGACCAGGCGTTCGCCTCCATGACCAAGGACACGGACCCGGTGGACGCGGCCGTCATCGAGGCCCTCTGGCGGGTGCGTGGCAGCGGTGCAGCCGTGCAGGACACCGGGGCCCGCTTCCTCGACATCGAGAAGCTGGACGACCGGGCCAAGACGGTCATCGCCAACGAGGCACGCACCGCGCTCCGGCGCATCATCCGGCGGGGGGACATCACGTTGACGAAAGTCGTGGTGGACACTGGCCCGGACTGGGCCGAGGTGGCGGTGCACTACATCAACAATCGAGCACCGTTCAACCGTGAGCGCGTTGCGCGCAAGCGTCTTCCAGAGGAGATCGCAGGCTGATGGCACTACCTGAC
>QJVU01000065.1 GCA_003235605.1 Planctomycetota bacterium
CGGGGGACACGGTGACGTTCGGGGCCGCAGCATCGGTAACCGTGAAGAGCGGCCCGTTGGCGGACGTCCACTTGCCCGGCGCGATCCCGGGTTTTCTCCCCGGGCAAGCGCTTACCGGCCGCGGCGTGTTCATCAGCCCGGTGGGCGTTCAGTTCAGTAGCGGTGCGTCCCTGTCAGCCCCGAACGACCTCGCCCTCGGTGCCAGTGCCACGGCGGATCTCTATCACCTGGAACCGACCACCGGTGTCTGGACCCGTGTCGGCAGCGGTGTGGAGGCCAGTGGCCGTATCACAGCGCCAACCGGGAGCATCCGCTCCGGCGGACTCTATTGCTTTGTTGCGGCGTCGGCATCGACGTCGACCGTATCGGGCAGGGTACTGGGCGCGTCCGGCTTCGGGATCCCCCGGGTCCTCGTGCGGGGACCACAGGCCAACACCCGCACAGATGGTTTGGGCCAGTACACGCTCCCGGCGATTGCCAGGCTCGACGGTAGCGGCAACGACCGCGCGGTGAACGTGGAGTTCGACGGTGGCCGTGACTACCTGCCGGTGCGCACGACCGCAGCCGTGACCCTGGATGCTGCCACGAAGACCGTCGACGTCACGCTGGACACCGTGCCGGTCCGCGACGTGCGTGTCCTGATGCTCAACCGTGGTGTCAGGAACCCGCTGCAGCGGATCAACATGAGCGGAGAGGGTGGCCTCAACATCGGCGTTGGCAATGGCAACGAGATCGCCCAGGCCCGGCACGATGATCTGCCCACGGGCTTCGTGGGCTATGAGACCAGCCGACCCAAGACCTCGGTGCTCATCGTGCGGACCGTGGGAGTGTTCGAGCTGGAAGGTGGAGCGTCGACCTTCGACATCAGGGTGTTCGGCGAGGAGGTGCCCTGGCTGCCCAGGCGAAGGGGTAGCACCCTGACCCGCGTCGTGGACAAGACCGGCACCGGACCCATCGAGAATGCCTACGTGATCGTTGGACTGACTCCAGGTGCGGGTTTGGAGGACTTCACCACGGAGTTTGGACTCACGTCGGCGGACATCGGAAGGGGTGGGCAGGTCACTGCCGTCTTCGAAAGCAAGAGCGATGGTCGGACCGTGACAAGCGCCATCACCATGGTGAACGTCAACACCGGCCAGATCTCCTTGCCGCTGGCTCGCGCGCTCCGCGAGGGCCTTGGAGCGTTCCAGCGCTACGGTCTGTTCGAAGGCAGCCTCGCCAACAGTGTCGGCAGCAACACCAGGCGTGTGCGGGCGTCAGGGACCATGACGCTGCAGGACTTCTACAACCAGGCGTTTCTGAGCCAGCCACCGACCGCCATGGTCCCCAGGAAGGTCGATCCTGCGGTCACCGCGGGCACCACGTACCTGTTTGGCGTTCCCGCCGGTATCGGCCACCTGGCAGCCACCGAGGGCACCACCACTGGCGGCGTGTTCACCTTGGAGAGGCTCGGCCTGGCGCTCGACCTTGCGGTCGTGGAGGGCACTCGAGCCAACCAGGACCTGGACCTGTCGCTGGTGGCCAACACAGCCTTCACGGTGACCAACGCGCTGCTGAACAAGCATGCGAGCGTTTCCACCAGCTCCCTGCGTTTCGATCTGGCGGGCGAATTGCCCCGGGACACGCTCGTGGATATCGACAGCGACGTCGGCGGCAACATGACCGTGAGCGGCAGCGACCTGATCTTCAGTCTTCCGAGCGTTCCGTCCGGCCTGAAGAGCTACGTGATCGGCCTGCGTGGCGGCGGCGTTGCCTCCGGGGAGACGATTACCCAGCAGACGTTCATCCGTCTCGACGGCGTGAACGTCCCCAACGTACCCATGCATCCTCCGCCGACCATCACCAGCCCGACCCCTGGCGGTACGATCTCGGCCTCCGGGTTCACGGTGAGCATGACGCCGCCTCCGGGCACGGCCTACACGGTCCTTGATCTGCGAACCAACGACGACCCGGACGACGTACGCGAGTGGACCGTAGTCCTCCCCAGGGTGCTCCCGAGCTTGATAGATCCCTTTCCCTTCGTGACGTGGCCGACCGGCGTGCCCCGGGTGCTCGTCGCAGGCCGTTCGTGGACGTTGACGGCAACCTCGGTGAGGATAGACAACGGTCCGCTGGTAGATCCGATCTACGCCGAGGAGGACACGTACGTCCGCATTCTCGCCCAGTGGGTTGGTATCGGAGAAGCCGATCGCCAGATTTCCGCCTTTGCCAGCACGTCGTTCACGGTTACGAGCAATTGAGGTGGCTGGAGCCCTGCGAACCCTGCACGTTTCCGTCTTGACTGCGGCGGTGCTGGCAGCTTGTACCAGCTACTACATGAACCAGCCGGTCGCGGGGCCGGAAGACTACGTGTACGCGGCCTCCAAGGCGATTGCCCGGGGCGACCTCTCGGTGGCCGAAGACTTCCTGGCGCGGGCCCTTGACCGGTTTCCAGATGACGCGAACGCGCGGCTTTGGAAGGTCACCCTCGACCTGATGCAGTGGCGGGACGAAGAAGCGCTAGCGCTCCTCCAGGACCTCGAGCGGGATGGTGACGCTTCGGTGCTGAGCCCGCAGGAGCTGAAAGGCAGGATCGGCGACCTCCTGTTTCACTTGGGTCGCTATTGGGAGAGCATCGAGTACCTTGTCGCGGGGAGTGTCGGAGACCTCAAGCAAGCGCGGATGGCTCGGGCCAGGATCGCACCGCGCCTGCCCTACGTGCGTCCCCGCATTGTGATCGCCACGGTCGAGATGCCCCTGTTGGAGGGCGAGCTCCCGGAAATGGTCTGCAGGTTCGGCGACAAGACAGAGAGCCTCGTCCTGGATACCGGGGCATCCACGACCACGGTGACCAAGACGCTGGGAAAAGAGTTGGGAGTGGTGGAGTGGGTCGAGCAGGGTCTGGCGCGGGACAGCATGGGGCAGCCTTTTGCGGCGTGGCTGGGCGTGCTCCCGGCCTTCAGCCTGGGCGCGGTCGACCTCGGGCCTCAGCCCGTCCTGGTAGTCGAAGACGAACGTCTGGCAATGCGAGATCTCGAGGGTGGGACCAAGCGGCCGCGTGCCGGGGTTGTCGGACTCGATGTCCTGTCCCGGTTCCGAACCACCTTCGATCCCGACCGCAAGTCCGTAGTGTTCGAGAACCCGCACGATGCCCCGGATCCCCAGGCCGAGCCGCTCATCTTCAACCACGGCTGTCTGCAGCTCCCCGTGCTCATCGAAGGCGTCAAGATGTGGTTCATCCTGGACACTGGTGCAAGCCACACGTCGCTCACCGAGCTGGGATTGCTGGCGCTGCCCGGCGGCAGGGCCAGGGCCACGATCGAGCGCCGCTACAATCGTGCCTTGGGAGGCAAGGCAGACATCGTGCGCAAGGTGCCGGACCTGACCATCCAGGTCTCCACCGTGCCTTTTACGGGCATGACCCTGCCCGTCGTGGAACGCCCTGACTCAGGGTTTCCGCTGCATGGGGTCCTGGGTGCGGACCTGCTCATACGATGCCGTGTCACACTCG
>QJVU01000188.1 GCA_003235605.1 Planctomycetota bacterium
ATCGGCCTCACCGTCAACCTCATTTCCCTGAGCCGGGATCGGAGCTCGGGCCGTGATGCCCTCGCCAACGCCAGGCGCTTGCTGCTGGAGGGCAAGCCCATGGCAGCACATGCGGCCTACGGCAAGGCCTTGGGCCTGCTCAAGGACCCTGACGTGGTCTCCAACGTCCGGCTCGCCCATGTCACCGAGGTGTTCGACACTCTCTACGAGCAGGGACGGTTCGATGTGCTGAGGAGCTTCCTGGACGCCCTGCCGGCCTCGGACACCGATCGTCCGGAGTACCACGCGTTCCGTGGCAGGCTGAAGGGCCACGGCCGCCTGCTGCTGCCGCGGGACCAGCAGGAAGGTGACTACACGGTCTGGGTACGCGGGCTCGCAGCCGGTGAGTTGGAACAGGCCTGGCGCCGTTTGCCGCTGGACGGTCAGCTCCCGGTGGGCCAGTACCTCGTCAAGGTGCTGGTGCAGGACCTGCCACCGATCGTCCAGGCTGCGCGGGTCCAGCGTGACCAGACCGTGCAGCTCCAGGACCTGCGTCCGCTGGTGGGGCAGGTTCCGGTGGACATGGCATTGGTCGCTGGAAACAGTGTCCGCGAGGCCTTTGCCCTGGACCACACCGAGGTGACGCGCCAAAGGTACGCAAAGCTGCTCGGCTCGATCCGGGACGAACAGTTGCAGCGGGAGATGGTGCCCTTGGACTGGAAAGCCACGGGAAAAGCCGACATGCCGGTGACCGGCGTATCCGTGCGCCAGGCGAGAACGGCTGCAGCCCTGCTGGGCAGGCATCTCCCCAGCGAGGAAGAGTACCTCTTCGCCAGCACCGGAGGCCTGCGGGACGTGCCCTACCCTTGGGGCACCAGGTTCGACGTCAACCGCGTCGTGGGAGACCCGAGCTACACTTCCCAGCCGCAGCCTGCCAATACCAAAAGGGTCGGGGCCGCACCTTGCGGGGTCGTGCACCTCGTGGGGAACGTCGCGGAGTTGCTGGCTCCGGACACCGACGGCAGGATCTGCGCCGCCGGAGGCCATTTCCTGTCGCGACCCGACGCGCTCACCGTGCTCAGCCGCCAGGAGCTCCCGGACCTGGACACCGCGCTGCCGGTGAACGGTTTCCGGCTGGCCCGCTTCCTGGTGCCTCTCGACAAGCCCGTTGTCGCCACCGACCTCGAGCGTCGGCTACGGCAGCTTGGCCGGGATCTGATCCCTCATGTGCTGCAGGAGTGGACACTGACAAAGAGCGGTCGTGTGCTGCTCAGACAGACGCGGATCCCGGACCTGGGAGAAACCAGCGTGCGGTTCGCCAGGGCGCCGGGCTTCCGCGGTTGGCGAGGTACGAAAGCCCGCGGCCTTGGCGGTGGCAACCTCCCCGAGCTGGCGGCCCAGCTCACCGCCGCGGAGCAGGAGTCCGAGTTGGTGGTGCCGTTGCCGGCGAGATCGCCGTTGCGTCGGGGTGTGGTCGTGGAACAAGAGCTGCTGCTGCGGTCGGCGCTTGTTGCCAGCGGCGATGTCTACCGCCTGCGACTTCCAGCCGCAGTGGCCGCCGGGGTCCGCGTCACCAGGCTGACCCTGCCCCGGGGCTGTCGCCTGCAGGAGGTCTGGCCGGCTCCGAGCCTGAGCTTCAACGTGGACGGCCGGCAGCAACTCGTGTGGGAGCTTGGGGCGGAGGAGGCAGGAGGTGCGGCACCTGTGCTGGTGGTGCAGTTCCGCCGCGACGGACTGCTGACCAAGGCGCTTTCCCCCGTGGCTCCGGCTGCCGCGGCGGCTCTGGACTTTCTTGACGCCTTGGCTGGGCGTGCGCGCGGTCGCCTCGTCAACAGGATGGCCCCGGGCTTCCGCCACGAACGCCTGCACCTGGACCGCGACACGTTCCTCAAGCGGCTGGACACGCTACCCAGGTACCTGGATGCGCGCGTAGAGGACGTGATCACCGTCGGGGATGTCGTGATCGTGGAGATGGTCACCACCAGGCATTCCCATGACCGGGCACCGGTGTCGGACTGGCCTTTGCGCATGGTGTTGCTGCGGGATGCCGGCGAACTGCGGGTGCTGCACATGATGCCTCGAACACGGGTCGACCTGGGGAAGCTCGAGAACGGGGCCTACCGCCACGCGCGGCTCAAGCTCACCCTGGAAGCTCCTGCCGATGGGCGCATCGAGCGGATGAGCGAGGGGATCACCGAGCTACAGGTGCGCTGCGTGCCCACCCACCGGTGCGAGAGGCCGAATGCCCTGCTCACGATTGTCGGCTGCTACGTCGGCCGCAACGAGGGACAGGACTCGGTGCGGGATCGCCTCACCACCATGTCGTTGGCCGGCCAGCCGGGTCAGCGGGCGGACGGCAGCCGCATGGACTACATCAGCCCGGACGCAACCAGCTACCTGGCGGGCAAGAGCGAGCACTGGCTGCTGCCGGATCCGATCACAGGCGGCTGGATCTGGGAGCGATGGACCTTCCTGCACGTTGGCAGCCGCTACTTCCTGATCCGCGCCCTGGCCAAAGGAGCCGACCGCCAGGATGCGCGGAGGTGCTTCGCCGACCATGAACGCTGGTTCGCGGCCGTCACGAGCGCTCTCAGGATCCGGTAACCGCCATGCTACCGCCGGGTTGTCGCAGGGCTCCCGGGAACAGGCAGGCAAGCGTGCGATGGCACCGAGAAAACCTGCACCAACGGTACGGACCCATGCCGGAAAGTGTCGATACAAGTGGTGGCGAATAACACGACAGAGATGAGAACGACACCCTTTTCTTGCTTCGGACTCGTTGTCCCTCTCCTCCTCAACGCCACTGCGGCGTGTCTTGTGGCCATGGTCCTGCCGGCACAAGGTGGCACTACGCAGGAGCGGGACTGGCGCAAGATGAGAGTTCAGGAGCAGGTGGAGGAGATGCGCAAGGCGATGCGCGAGGGACGCATCGCACGATACAACGTGCAGGTGCAGGTGCGCCTCAAGAACGGCAACAGGTTGAAGGGCATCGTCAGGAACGGGCGCTTCATCGAGAAGCACGATGGGCTGGACTTCGTGGTTACCGACAAACACAGCGAGCACGCCGGCCTCAGGCTGTGGTACTACAACGGCACGAACTCGTACATCTTCCTCCCGCATGCGATGATCGAGTACTACAGACTCGGTCTCCGCATGAGCGACCGAGAGGTCCAGGAGCTGGAACAGAGGTTGGTGGCCGCAGAGCACAAGCGGCGCGAGATGGAGCGGCAGCTCGCCGAGGAGCGTCGCAAGCGGGAGCTCGATGCGAAGAAGCAAGGCGATGCTCCGCCGGGCAGCACGGCAGAGCAGACTTCGCAGAAGGGCCAGATCACGGACGACGAGCGCAAGCTGCTGCAGTGGTTGGCGGACTATCCCCCGGAGAAGGGCTGGGGCAAGGAGAAGCTGCAGAGCCTGAAGGTGCGCCGCATAACCGTGGGTGTCTACCCGAACAAGGAAGAGCGGCGGTTCGAGGAGAACTTCGAGACCTGGCAAAAGGCGCTCGAGCTCAA
>QJVU01000742.1 GCA_003235605.1 Planctomycetota bacterium
GGGTGGACGACCTCAGTGGCAAGGTCCTGGGCTAACACGACGACACCTACTCCTGCGGCTTCCGCGGCTGTACCAGGGAACACCATCGCCGCAGCCTGGACGCCGCGGCCACCCGCCGCGCCGCTGCCCTGACCCTGCGCCGCCCAGCCTCGCCCCCGGTCCTGCCCCAGGCCAACCTGACCGGCACCGTCATGGCGTGGACCAACACCCACCACTCGGGAACGGCCAACCTGGTGAACGTGCCCATGAAGAACATCCAGGTCCAGGTCAGCGGGGTGTCGGGCACCTTCTACACAGACAGCCAGGGCCAGTTCAGCATCCCGGTCAGCGGCACCGGGCCCTACACCGTCACGGTGCAGTTCAACGGCAGACACATCGCCGACGTGACGCCTTCCCAGGGCACCCGGGTCAGTGCCTCCGTGCCGGTGACCCCGGGGACTCCCGCCGCCATCCAGCTGCTCACCGCCAACGCCAGCGAGTGGGACCGTTCCCAGTCCACGACCTACTGGTGCGCCAACGACGTCAACGAATGGGTGCGTGGCATCATCGTACCGAACCCCGCGAACCTGAACACGGCTTCCGCCATGCGTGCCAGGGTGAACTACCCCAACACCTGCAACGCGACCTATGCCTCCAGCGGCAACCTGATGACGTTCTACGCCTCCGGGTCGACCTGCAACAACACGGCGTTCGGCACCATCATCTACCATGAATGGGGACATGGGCTCGACAACGCCTTCGGCGGCATCTCCCAGACCGATGGCCTCTCGGAGGGATGGGGAGACATCATGGCCATGTACCGCAGCGGCCAGCCGATCGTGGGTGTGGGCTTCCGCACCAACGGCGGCTCCATCCGCACCGGCCTCAACACCCGGACCTACCCGGTCAGCAGCACCGACGTGCACGCCAAGGGCGAGACCTGGATGGGCTTTGCCTGGGACGTGCGCACCAACCTGATCAACAGCCTCGGGACCACCGCCGGCGTGATCGTGGCCGACAAGATCGTCATCGGATCCATCGTGGGCGACGCCACCAACCAGCCCGACGCGGTGCGGGAGGTGTTCATCGCCGACGACAACGACTCCAACCTGAACAACGGCACGCCCCACTATGCGGAGTTGAGCGCCGCTGCCAAGAAGCGCACCCTGCCGTTCCCCGAGCTCAAGCTCGGGACCATCAGCCACTCGGGCCTGGGCAGCACCACGGAACAGCTGAGCGCGCGGCTCGTGGCGGCCACCGTGGTGGCCAACTCCGGCTCGTTCACCAAGGTGGAGCTGGTCTACGACGACGGCTCCGGCCAGCAGCGCCGCAACATGGTGCAGTCCCTCACCAGCAACGACATGATCGCCTTGTTGCCCGGCGTGTTGTCACCGAAGACCGTCAACTACTACATCGAAGCCAAGCACTCCACCGGTCCGACGCTGCGACTGCCGGAGACCGGCACCTTCAGCTACTCCGTGGGTCAGGAAGACGTGCTGTTCTTCGACGACATGGAGAACCTGAACTCGACGGCCTGGACCCACGGCGTGGTTGCCACGCAGGACGACTGGCAGCACGGCGCGCCCACGGGGAAGAGCGGCACCTCCCAGAATGTCGCGTGGCAGGATCCCAACAAGGCCTATTCCGGCAACTACTGCCGCGGCAACGACCTGGGGATCGGCAACTTCAACGGGGCCTACCAGCCCAACGTCCACAACTACCTGCGCTTCGCGAGCCCCCTGAACCTGACCGGCAAGACCGGCGTCACCCTCAGCTATCGGCGCTGGCTGTCGGTGGAGGGCAACCAGTACGACCGGGCCTCGATCCTGGTGAACAACAGCACCGTGTGGATGAACCCGATCGCCAACCTCACCGACACCGCCTGGTCCGAGCAAGTCGTGCGTCTCACCCCCGCCGACAACAACTCCGCGGTGACCCTGGAGTACCGCCTGCAGACCGATGCCGGCCTGCACCTCGGCGGTTGGGCCATCGACGACGTCAAGCTCTTCAGCTTCAAGGCGCTGCAGCCGCCGCCGTTCCAGCTGATCCTGAACCCGGAGCAGGTGACCCTCGGCAACGGCACCCAGCTGACGTTGAAGGGCACGCCCAAGGCGCCGATCTTCGTGATCGTGGCCACCACCCCCGGACCCACCAAGATCCCCGGGATCCCGGACCTGAGCGTGGGCGGCACCACGTTGCTGCTCCCGGCGGCCCTGGACGGGAACGGCGACTTCTCCTTCAGCGGCAATGCGCCGAGCGACGCCGGCAGCTCCGGACTCCTGCTCTACATCCAGGCCATCGAGCAGACCAACGCCACCACGGTCACCGCTTCCAACCCCAACACGATCCTGTTCAGCAAGTAGTCGGGCATCAGGCATCATTCCCCGCGGGAGTTCTTCCGTACGGGGATTTCTGCTCGTTTGTGATGCAGGCAGAATCCCCCGTACGGAAGATGTCCCGCGGGGAGAACAGAGCGGCAGCAGCTAGCCCCGTGCCAGGAACTCCCTGAACGCCCGCGCCTCCTCGGCGGGGAAGACGGAGGTGGGGGGTACCGCGTTCAGGTAGTTCCGGAACGCAAGCGTGAAGGCCTGGGGGTCCTTCTGGAACCGGGCTGCCAGGTTCGGATCCCCCCGCAGGATGCGCTCGAAGCGCAGCTTCTTCACCAACAGCGAAGTGAGCAGGAGACCGTCGGGATCCACGTGCTCGAGCCACGGCGAGAGCTCCGGGTGCTCCTGCCGCAGGCGGCCAAGGGTGGCGACCGGGTCGTCGGCGACACAGCAATCCACAAGGACCTGCTGCAATGCCGCTAGCACAGGATCTTCCTCGCCCGCTCGAAGTCCTTCCGGAAGTGCGCGGCGGCCGTCTTGTCCATGCCGTCGGGCATCCACTCCAGGATCACGGCCCGCAGGTTCGGGCAGCGCGGCAGGACTGCGACAAGAGCTTCCCAGACCGGCTCCGGGACCGGATGGTCGTGGGTGTCCAGGCGGAAGGTGTTGCTGCCGCCGAACCACTCCTTGTCGGTGAAGCTGCCCCCGGAGAGGTGGATCTCGATCACCGAATCGCAAGGCACCCGCCCAAGCCACGCGCCCAGGTCCAGGTCGAAGTTGACACAGGTGGTGTAGGCGTTGTGCAGGTCCAGGACCATGGCGCAGTCCGTCCGCTGGCACAGGTCCCGGTACAGGCCCGGCTCCGCCATCGGGTCGCCGAGGGCGAAGTAGCCGACGTTGTTCTCGAAGGCAACGATCCCGAACAGCTCAGCCAGGGGTGCGATGTTCCGAGCCACGGCCGCCACGGTTTCATCCCCCGGTGGCAGGGGCAGGGGGAGCGCGAGGTGGCGGCCGCCCTGGTCGGCAAAGCCGAGGTGCTCACTGTACCAGAGCATCCCGAAGGTCTCCTGGTCCCTTCGCAAGGCGTCGAGCCAGGAGCTGCGACGCTGCGGCGGCGTGGCGGCACCCAGGGAGTAGAGGATGCCATGACCCACGGTCGGTCGGTTGGAGCGTTCGAGG
>QJVU01000335.1 GCA_003235605.1 Planctomycetota bacterium
CCAGGAACTCGCCAAGCTGCCCGAGGACCATGCGCTCTTCGCAGAAGCCAAGAACCTGGCAACGGGCCTGGACTTCCTGGAGGCAGAGCTGCCAGTCTCCGGACCCCCGGCCGCAACCTGTCTCCGCGCTGCCCGGGAACGCCTACTTGCCCGCGACCTGGAGGGTGCGCTGCGAGGCATTCTGGATTCGGCAGCGGAGGATCGCGGCTACGGCGGTGGCCTCGCACCGAAGGGGATGCTCTTGTGCCAGGCTTTGCACGGGGCGGACCATGAGCTGGTGGACAGCTATCGGCGGCGGCTGGCGACGTTGCTGTATTGACCCCCCCCCCAAGGGGCTGTCGCGGCGCCCGTTACACAAGAAATGCAGCTGTTTTCCGGCCGCCGAGATGGTGCCAGGAACCCATGGCTTAGACTCCCGCCGTCCCTGGCAGGCCCCTGCCTGATCCGGGACCCAGAGACCTGTTGTTTCCCCGAAGAAGAGGAAAACCATGAGCAGACAGGGAACCACCCAGCAGCCCGGAGTGCGCAGCCGCGCCCAGGTCATGACCGGCCGCGGCAACCGCTCGGTGCGCACGAGCAGTGTCGCCACCGGAGGCGGCACCGTGCGCTCGCCCTCTGCGGCAAACGTTGCCTATGACCTATCGGTTTGGTCGCCGACGTCCACGGATCCGTGGGACCACAAGAAGGCCGCGCATCTCCTGCGCAGGGCCGGGTTCAGCGCGGCTCCGGACGAGATCGACGCGGCGGTGAAGATTGGCATGGAGCGCACCGTCGACCTGTTGGTGATCCCTTCGACCTGGGGGATCCAGCCCCTGGGGACGGTACGGCTGCCCCATGGCGAGACCCTGAACCTGACCCGCAGCGCCACCGCACAGCGGGCGCAGTGGGTCTACGAGGCCGCCAACACCATCTTCCCTCTGAAGGAGAAGATGGCGGTGTTCTGGCACGACCACTGGTCGGTGGGGGCCGAGGGTGGCATCCAGGTGCCGTTGATGCCCGCCCACATCAACCTGTTCCGTGAGCATGGTCTCGGCAGCTTCCGGAACATGGTGGTCGCCGTCACCCAGGACCCGGCCATGATGTACTGGCTGGACAACTACGTGAACGGAAACCGCGGCCAGATCAACGAGAACTACGGCCGGGAGCTGCTGGAGCTCTACACCCAGGGGGTGGATCGGGGCTACACCGAGAACGATGTGAAGGAGGCCTCGCGATGCCTCGCGGGCTGGTCCCTGAACGGCTACGACCGCTACCTCTACCGCCGCAGCTACTACCAGAACGTCGCCAAGACGGTCATCGGCAAGACCATCCACAACCCCGCCAACCCGGAACACGAGGGCTACGAGCTCATCGACCACCTGATGTCCCTCGACAACACCGCCCAGTTCCTCGTCGAGAAGATCTGGGCCTACTTCGTGTCCCAGGAACCCTACCCCGAGCTGACGAAGGAACTGGCCCGGCGCTGGAAGGCGGCCAACCTGGACATCCGGCTGCTCATGAGCCTGATCCTGCGCTGCAACTACTTCTATGGCTCCAAGGCCATGCGCAAGCTGGTGAAGAACCCCATGGAGTACGTCGTGGGTGCTCTGCGCAACCTGGGATCGCCGGTGCTCTACCGCCACGACACGGTGGGTTTCCGGGTCGAGCAGATGGGACTCCCGCTGCTGGCCTACACGAACCCTGCCGGCCTGGACGACGGCGTGGCCTGGATCGACGCGTCCTCGCTGATCACCCGGACCAACTTCGCCAACGAGCTGACGGTGGCCAGCACCACCGCCGGAATCCGCATCAACTGGGACCCGTTCCAGGAGCTGGATCGAGTGGGCGCCAAGACCGACGTGCAGATCGTCGACCACTACCTCAAGTACATGGTGGACAGCGAGGTTCCTGCCGATGTCCGCACCAACTTGATCAAGTTCATGAACCTGGCAAACACGAACACCGGCATTCCCATTCCGTCGCCCTTCAGCGGCCTCACCCGCTTCAGCCAAGCCCAGAAGATCCGTGGCCTCGTGCACGTGATCATGGCGCTGCCGGAGTACCACGTGAACTGAGGGAGGCTTACCCATGACCACAACCAGAAGAGATTTCCTTGTTGGTGGCCTCTCCGCAGGGGCCGCCGCTCCCCTCCTCGGCGCGCGGGCCCACCCGGCCTGGCTGGCGGCAACCGCCAAGGCCGCGGCGCCCGGCGACCAGATCCTGGTGATCGTCCAGGCCCGAGGCGGCTACGACTTCGTGAACATGTTTCCCGAGGTCGACAACCAGGTCTACCAGGCAGCCCGGCCCAACCTGAAGCTCCCCAAGAGCAAGGTGCTGACGATCGCGAGCGCCGAGAGCCACTACTGGCATCCGGGCCTGGCGGCCTTCAAGGCTCTGTACGACGCCGGAGATCTGGCCGTGATCCGCAACATCGGCTACCCGACCCCGAACCTGTCTCACTTCGAGTCGGAGAAGAAGTGGTACGCCGCCGATCCGGCGGCGAGCGTGCTGAAGGAGGGCTGGTTGTCGACCTACCTGAAGAAGGGCTACTCCGGCTCCTTCCAGATTCCCGCGATGGACCTCCAGAGCCGCATGAGCAACGCGTTCAGCGGCAGCCGCGTGCCGGTGTTCACCAACCCGGCGGCCTTTGCCTTCCAGTTCGACACCCTCACCGGATGGGACTCGGCGGTGGAAGAGAAGACGATCCGGGACAACGCCGCCGTGACGCGGCCCGGCGCCGATCCCAACCTGCAGTACATCGCGGCGGGGATCGTGGAGTCCTTTGCCAACAGCGACCTGATCCAGAAGGCGGGCGCCGACTACACCCCGAAGGCCACCTACCCCAACAACGCCCTGGCAACGCGTCTCCAGGTCGCCGCCCGCTACATCGTCAGCGGCGTCCAGACGCAGATCTACTACACCGACACCGGTGGCTTCGACAACCACGCCAACGAGATCCAGCAGGGCACACCGGAGCTGGGGACCTTCAACAACCTCCTCACCGGACTGTCCGGGTCCATCAAGGCCTTCCTCGACGACATCAAGGCCCACGGCTACGGCAAGAAGGTCGTGTTGATGGTGTTCTCGGAGTTCGCGCGCCGCGTCGGCGAGAACGGTTCCCTGGGCACGGACCACGGCCACGGCGGCGTTTCCTTCGTTGCCGGCGAACCGGTGACGGGCGGCCTCTACGGCAACTGGCCGGACCTCAGCAAGGCCACGACCCCGTACAACCGCTACTGGATCCCGTTCAACACCCTGTCGACGGACTTCCGCAGCATGTATGCGACGCTCATCGACAAGTGGCTGGGCGCCCAGCACAAGGACATCCTTGGCCAGACCTTCCCGTTGATCGGCTTCCTGTAGTCCTGGATCGTTCGTCCTGGGTCCGGGCGGCTAGCGCTTCCTGGCGTCGCGCCCATCCCTGCTCTTGCCCCCGGCCTGAGCCTTGCCAGGCTGCGCCCAGTCCTCGGCCAGCAGCTGCACGCGGAGGTCGAGGCTGGCCGCC
>QJVU01000553.1 GCA_003235605.1 Planctomycetota bacterium
GTTCATCCTGGTTCGGTCACCCCTGACCTGTGAAGCGCCGCTCGGGGTCTGCGCGCTCTGCTACGGCATGGATCTCTCCAGGGATCAGCGGGCGGAGCCCGGTCTGGCGGTGGGAATCATCGCTGCGCAGTCCATCGGCGAGCCGGGCACACAGCTGACCATGAGGACCTTCCACATCGGTGGCACCGCCTCGAAGAAGGTGGAGGAGTCCGAGATCAAGAGCAAGCGCGCGGGCCGGGTTCGGTATGCGAACCTCGAGGTCGTCACTCGCGAAGACAATGAACTCGTCGTACTCAAGCGCCGTGGCGAGATCATCCTGGTGGATGCCAAGGACCGCGAGATCGAACGCTACCCCATCCCGATGGGCTCGGTTCTCAAGGTTGGGGACGACGAGGAAATCGATGTCAACGCGGTGATCTGCTCCTGGGACCCGCATCACAACCCGATCCTCGCCGAGGTAAGCGGCAACGTGCGGTTCGAGGACATCATCGATGGCAAGACCTGCAGGGTGGAGAAGGACCCCCAGAGCAAGGTCTCCCGCATGATGATCATCGAGCACAAGGGCGACTTGCATCCTCAGGTCATCCTGGAGGATGAGTCCGGCAATCGCGCTGCGATCCACCCGCTGCCGGAGAAGGCCTACATCGAGGTGAAGGAGGGCCAGAAGATCGTTGCCGGCACGTTGTTGGCGAAGACTCCCCGGGAGATCCAGGGGACCCAGGACATCACAGGAGGCCTGCCGCGCATAACGGAGCTGTTCGAGGCGCGCCGGCCGAAAGATCCAGCTGTCCTTGCGGAGATCGATGGCATGGTCGAGCTCGGCGACAAGCGTCGGGGCAAGCGCACGATCATCGTGAGAAGCGATGATGGCGACATGGAGCGAGAGCACATGGTGCCCCAGGGCAAGAACCTGCGCGTTCACCGTGGCGACCAGGTGACTGCCGGTGAAGCGCTCGTGGACGGTCCCCTGGTACCCCACGACATCCTGGCCATCAACGGCGAGGATGAGGTGCAGAAGTACCTGCTGCGAGAGATACAGACAGTCTACCGGGCCCAAGGCGTGACCATCGACGACAAGCACGTCGAGATCATCCTGTCCCAGATGATGCGCAAGGTGCAAGTCAACGATCCTGGCGACTCGGAGTTCTTGCCTGGCGCGGTGGTGGACAAGTTCAGGTTCCGCAGTGCCAACCAGAAGCTGGTGAAGGACAAGAAAAAGCCTGCAACCGCCTCGCCACTGCTCCTGGGCATCACGAAGGCCTCCCTGCAGTCGGAGTCCTTCATCTCGGCTGCATCGTTCCAGGAGACCACGAAGGTCCTCACGGAGGCGGCTCTCGCGGGCAAGGCGGACACTCTCGTGGGCCTGAAGGAGAATGTGATCCTCGGCCACCTGGTTCCGACCGGCACCGGGTTCCGGGAGTACCAGAAGACCCGCGTTCAGAAGAACGTCGACCTGAAGGCGGCCGCCGAGGAGATCAGCCGCGTAAGCGCCCAGGGCTTCGTGGATGCCGGTGGGCCGGTCATCCGTCTCGAAGGCGTGGACGACATCCCCAAGCCCGATGCGTTGAGCGGTCGAGGCCTCGCTGAACAGGGGGAGGGTGCGTCTGAACGCGAATCTGCACCATCTTCAGCCACCGATTCCAGCTCCTAGCCACGGCCTGGTCATGCCCGGATCTTGCTTTTCCCTCGTCGGTGCCTAGACTGCCCGCCCGTTTTTGACCTCCTAGCTTCCCAGAATGCCAACGATCAACCAGCTGGTCCGCAAAGGCCGCAAGAAGATCAAGAGCAAGAGCAAGGCTCCCGTGCTCGACGCGTGCCCGCAAAAGCGTGGTGTCTGCCTCCAGGTCAAGACCATGACCCCCAAGAAGCCGAACTCCGCGCTCCGCAAGATCGCCAGGGTCAGGCTCAGCAACGGAAAGGAGGTCACCGTCTACATCCCAGGTGAAGGACACAACCTCCAGGAGCACTCGATCGTCCTTATTCGCGGTGGCCGCGTCCGGGATCTGCCCGGCGTACGCTATCACGTGCTGCGGGGGGTGCTGGATGCAGCCGGCGTCGACGAGCGCCGACGTAGCAGGTCGAAGTACGGAACCAAGCGCCCGAAGAAGTAGCTCAGGTCAGGTTGTAGATCGCGATGCCACGCTCGTACAAGTCCACAGAGGTTCACCTGAGGCCGGACCCCAAATTTGGTTCGATCCTCGCCTCCAAGATCATCAACAAGGTGATGTGGGAGGGAAAGAAGAGTGTTGCCCAGGGCATCTTCTACGACGCCATGGAGATCGTCTGCGGCAAGATCGCCAAGGAGCCGGTCGAGGTGTTCACCACCGCCATCGAGAACATCAAGCCGCGCATCGAAGTCCGATCCAAGCGTGTTGGCGGGGCCACCTACCAGGTGCCCCATGAGGTCAGCAAGCGCCGCCAGCAATCCCTGGCGATCCGGTGGCTCGTGGACGCGGCCCGCGCCAAGCGCGGCAAGCCCATGGCCCGCCGCCTGGCAGATGAGATTTTCGATGCATTCAACATGCAGGGCGCGGCAGTGACCAAGAAGGAGAACGTGCACAAGATGGCCGAGGCCAACAGCGCCTACAGCCACTTTGCATGGGGTCGTCGTTGAGGCGCACAGGTTTCCCTCGGGGTGATCTTGAGGGTACGGTGGGCGGACAGACCAACTGGAATGTCCTCTCGCCCTGAAGATGTCCGCAACATAGGTATCGTGGCCCACATCAATGCGGGCAAGACGACACTGACCGAGAGGATCCTGTTTGCTACTGGTGCCCAGTCGTTCATGGGAGAGGTGGATGAGGGCACCGCGACCATGGATTGGATGGCGGAGGAGCAGAGGCGGGGCATTTCGATCACGGCGGCGGTCACCCACGTCGACTGGCATGGCTGCCGGATCAACCTGATCGATACTCCGGGGCACGTGGACTTCACCGCCGAGGTGGAGCGCTGTCTGCGCGTCCTGGATGGCGTCGTGGTCATCCTCGACGCCGTGCGTGGCGTGGAGTCACAGACGGAGATCATCTGGCAACAGGTGAGTGCTTTCGGGATCCCGCGGCTGGTGTTCGTCAACAAGATGGACCGAGAGACTGCGGACTTCGAGGCCTGCGTGGTGGCTCTGGAGGAACGGCTGGGTTGCCGCGCCCTGCCGCTGGTTCTGCCCGTGCGCGAGGACAATCAGTTGCGGGGCCTCGTGCACCTGGTGCACGACGTGGTGCCCGGGAGGGAGACCGGTGACGCACCGGTGTACACGTCAGGATGGGATCTGAGCCGTCAGTCCGTGGTCGAGGTCTGCGCGGACCACGACGACCGGGTGATGCAGGACTTTGTCGAAGGACGGTTCATCGAGGAGTCGAGGCTGGCAGCTGCCCTGCGGCGGGCGGTGTTGGCGTGTGAAGTGGTGCCTGTCTTGGCGGGGGCAGCCCTGCGAAACCAGGGCGTGGACATGCTGCTGGATGCGGCATGTCGCTACCTGCCTTCACCC
>QJVU01000519.1 GCA_003235605.1 Planctomycetota bacterium
CCGCCGACGGCAAGCTGGTGGCATCGCTACAGAGCCTCGGCACGTTCGATGCTTCCATGGTCCATGCCTTCCTGCGTCGGGCGCTGGCAAGCACGTCCGGAGAGGGCAGCACCGAGGACAAGAACGAGAACCAGAACCAGACCAAGAAGAAGAGCGCCGAGGAACTGCTCGAGAGGGGCGAGCTGGCGGCGGCAAGGGCCGCGTTCGACAGGCTGAAACCTGCAGCAGCCCGTTACGGGCGGGCCCGCCTCGCCGCCCTCGAGGGCGACCACGACCTCGCAGTCCGCCTGGCCCAGGAGGTCCGGACCGCGGACGCCAAGGTCCAGGTCGGGGTCAGCCTGATGCGCCGCGGAGACTTTGCACGGGCGAGGGAGCTGCTGTCCGAAGCCCTTGGCATGGATCCGGCACCGGGCCGCGCAGCCGAGGCGATCTACTACCTGGGCTGCCTGCAGCTGGTGGGACAGCAGGCGGAGCAGGCGCACGATACCTGGGCCAGGTTGCGCCGGGAGCATCCGCAGAGCCTCTGGGCACTGCGGGCCACGGCGCGCCTCGCCTGGCCCGGGCGCCTGGGACCGATGGAGAACCTGCGGGCAGTACCCCTGGCCCTGGGCAAGGGCACGCACCACGGTACCGAGCAACCTGTCGCCCCTGCCGGCGATGTGCGGTCCCTGGTCCACAGGGCGGTGCGCTACCTGCTCCTGCACCAGCAGCAGGACGGCTCCTGGTCCGTGGAGGTGCGCCAGTATCAGAGCGCGATCACGGCGCTCGTCGCCAAGGCGCTGTGGTCTTGGCGCAAGGATCTCGAGCAGGGCCTTGCGACCGAGACCGGCGCCGCCGTGGACCGGGCCTGCGCCTGGCTCGAGGCCTACATGGGGGAAGCTGACCCCAAACAGGCCAGCACCTTCGGCGCCACCTACATGCTGGATCTGTTCCTGGCACGGCACGGTGCCAACGCGAGCGGGGCGAACGAGCGCGCGGTGAACAAGGCGATCCGTTTCCTGCTCGGTGGCCAATGTCCCGACGGTGCCTGGAGCTACAGCTACCAGTTCGGAGTCCATTGGAAGGGCGGCTTCGGCGGCTGGCCCCGCACCGACCGGGGTCGTACCCATTCCATGAACACCGGTCCGGCGCTGGTGTTCTTGACGATGGCGAAGACCGCAGGCTTCCGCGTCCGGCGCGGTGCGCTGGACAAGGCGGCGGCGGTGCTGAAGGACATGCGCGAGGCCGCGGGGGTCTACACCTACACCTATCCGCTGCCCCTGAACTTCCGCCGTCCCGACCAGTCGATCGCACGGGGCCCGGTGTGCGAGCAGGCGCTGCTCGCCTGCGGCAAGGTGAAGAAGAGTGACCTCGCGGAGGCCATGGCGACCTTCATGAAGTACCGCGCCGGGCTTCGTGCGCCCGTGAAGCTGGACAGCTCCTGGGCGACACCCCACAACTTCTCCAGCTACTTCTACTTCTATGCCTACTACCACGCGGTCCTGGCCATTCGCGCCCTGGGCGGGCCGAAGGCCGCGAGCATGCTCGAGGAGATACGCGCCGACATCCTTGCGGTACCGGAGATGGATGCCACCTGGGTCGACTACCACCAGCTGGGCAAGCCCTACGGCACGGCGATGGCCTTGTTGATCCTGAAGCTGAGCGAAGGCTAGTCGGTGCCGTCACCCGCGGAACGGAACTGCTGCCGCAGGCGTTCGAAGCGGGCCTCGTAGATCATCCGGAACAGGTCTTCGCGGCCGGGAAACCAGTCCTCGGCCCGCTCCCGGAGGTTCTGGATGGCGATCTCGATGTCGACGTCGGGGTAGCTCTCGTCGAGGATCCGGGAGCAGATCCGGTCTGCCATCTGTTGGAGCTCCTGCATGCGGCGGTGGGCGCTCATCGTCTGCGCCGACGAAGGTACCCCAAGAAGGACAGTGGGTGCAGGGGCAGGTAACCGTTCAACCCGCCACCTCTGGTGGCCCGTGACGGCGTTCCGTACGATTCACCCTCTGCGATGTCTCGAAGCCCGTCCCATGCTGCTGTCTCGCCGTGGATCCTCAGCCCGGTACGGGACCTGACGCTGTTCGTTGCCACGCCGGTGCTGATCCTCCCGCTGACGTTGGCGCTGTTGCATGTCGTCGACAGCCCGCAGATCCGTTACTTCGTCCTCGCCTTCGGTGCAATGGGCCACAATCTGCCGGGGATGCTGCGGGCCTACGGGGACCGGGCGCTGTTCCAGCGCTTCAAGGCGCGGTTCATCCTTTCCCCCATCGTCCTCGCGGTTGCTTGCTACGCCTTCGCGGCGCGGCAATCCAACGGCCTGGTCCTGATCGCCTACCTCTGGAGCGTGTGGCACGCGCTCATGCAGATCTATGGCTTCATGAGGATATACGACGGCAAGATCGGGGCCTTCCAGTGGGTGAATGCGCGATTGGACCTGGCCATGTGCGTGTCCTGGTTCGGGGGGGCGGTCTTGTTCTCCGATTCGCGCATGTACTTCATCCAGTCACTTTGCGCTGATTTCGGAGTTGCTGCCATCCCGCCAGGAGGCCTGCACATGTTGCGCGTGGTGACCGGAGTCGGACTAGGCATCGTGACCGTTCTCTACCTGTGGAACCAGGTCGCGCGCGTGCGCACCGGGCTCCAGTACAACAACCCCAAGAACGTGCTCATCCTCACCAGCATCGCGTTCTGGTGGTATGCCAACGTCGGCACTGCCGACATCCTCCTGGGCCTGGTCATGTTCGAGGTCTTCCACGATGTCCAATACCTGTCCATAGTCTGGCTCTTCAACCGCCGCCGCGTGGACTCGGATCCTGGGGTGGGCTCCTTCACCCGTTTCGTGTTCCAACGCAGCTGGGGCATGCTCGGCGTCTACCTCGCGCTGGTGTTCGCCTACGGCGGGTTCATTCCCGTGTCCCAGCACTTCGCGACGTCAGAGACAGGCGCTGCCGTCATCACCACGATCGTGACCACGTCGGCGATGTTGCACTACTACTACGATGGCTTCATCTGGAAGGTTCGCGAGCGCTCCACGCGCAAGGGCCTGGGCCTCGCTGGCGAGGCCGGCACTGGCGACCTGAGGGTGTCGACCCATGCGGCCAAATGGCTCCTTCTCCTGGTGCCGGCGGCGGTGATGTGGTTTGCCGAGGAGAAGACTCCGGACTCCCTTGCCCAGGCCCGGGCCCTGGCCGCGTCGACCCCGGGAGCGCCAGATGCCCACTACAAGCTGGGAGTGGCGTTGAGCCTGGCCAACCACCATGGAGAAGCAATCGCCGCGCTCACCAAGGCCCTGGACCTGGAGCCCGCGAACCGCGACGTGCGAACGGCCCTGGCGTTGGCACAGTTCGAAGCCGGCAAGTTCCGGCTGCGGAACAACCAGATCCGGGAGGCGGAGCAGGCCTTGAGAGCGGCGCGGACCGGGATCCCGAACCTGGCGGATACATGCAACGACAAGGGGTTGGCCCTCTGGAACAACAGGGAACTGGCCGAGGCGATC
>QJVU01000388.1 GCA_003235605.1 Planctomycetota bacterium
GGGCCGGCCTGGGCCCCGGTCTGGACTTTCTTCAGCTGCGGAGGCATGTCTTGGCGTAAGGTTGGTGCCCGATTGTAATCCGTATTTCTCGCCATGCAGTCGCGCTTCTTCGATCCATGCCCGAGGCTTGTCGTGTGGCTCTGGGCAGCGTCCCTCTTCGTGGCCGGCGCCGCTCCTGCCCAGGGGGGAGTCGTACGGCCGCTTTCGAGCCAGGAGGCGCTGCGGCGGCTGATCACCGTCGAACGCAAGGATGGCCTGGTCGTGCAGGTCCGCTGGGGCAAGCACGAGATCCCCATGGTGCGGCCAGCGGCCACTTTGGCTTTTGGTCTCTCCCGAGACGGTGACCAGCTGGTGCTGCTTGCCAACGGCGTGCGCGACTCCCTCGACCTCTATGTCTTTGGCAAGAAAACCGGCGACCTGTACAGCTTCCAGACGCAAGGTGGACGCCGCCTGCGCCGGGACTTCAACGGCGGACAGGGCTCCTGGCCATGGGTGGAGGGCTCCCACCTGATCCTGTTCGGCTACGAGAAGGAGGGCAAGCTGGAGTTTCGGGCGGTGTCGCGGTCTGGACAGGTCCATGCCGATCGGCAGCTGGATCTGGCGCTGACGGGGTGGCAGATCGACTCCGATCCGGACCGAGGCTACGTGCGGGTGCGCTTTGCCGGCGTGCAGGAACCGCTGGAGTTCCACCACCCGCTGTCGGCTAGGCTGGAGCTCGAGAAAGGCCTCCTGGAGTTCGGCACCGTGCAGCTGGGCAGCAGCACCAAGCGGCTGCTGGGCCTGCGCAACTCCGGCAAGCGTCCGATGACACTGCGCCTGGGCCTGCAGTCGGCGCAATTCGAGCTGGGCGCCACGGAGCCTCGGGAACGGCGGTTGGCCCCCGGGGGTCACAGCCGCATCGAGGTGATCTTCAAGCCGAAGACCGCAGGTGTGCACGAGGCCAGGATGAAGCTGGCCGCCACCGGCTCGATCCGCGACCTGCTCGTGGTCCTGCGCGGTGAGGCGCGGGCGGTTTCCAGGGTGGTCACCGCGGACACCTCGAAGGCGACGACCTCCACCCAGGAAGCAGCCGAGACCGGCCCGAAGGAGGAGAGGCTCGACGCACCCGTGCTCCTGGAGCATCGGCTCCACCCCCTTGGGGGCGGCGAGGTGCTGGTGCTGGGACGCATCGCCACCGCGGGAAGAACCAGGCCGCTGCCACAACTGTCCCTGCGCAACGCGCAGACTCCTGGGGAGGTGTCCTCCCAGCCCGATGCCGACGGGCGCTTCCACGCCCGGCTGCAGGCTGGACAGTTCGCTCGCATCGAGATCGCCACCGCGGATGGCCAGCGGCGCTCACCCTGGGCGGAGCTGGGAGAGGTGCAGCCACAACTGGAGATCGCGGGCACGGACCTCATCGTCCGCTGCCTTCCCAACCAGCGGTTCCTGCTCCTGGCAGTGCCCCCGGGAAGCCCGACCCGGATTCTGGGCTCCTGGCGGGGCAGGGCCAGATCGGCCGGGCTGGTGCGCTATCCGCTCAGCTCTTTTGGCGTCAAGGAAGGCGGCACCGCTCCCATGGCCCTGGTCCTGGTGACCGAGGCGGACGGCGAGACCCGGACCTCAGCCACCCTGCGGGTGCAGTAGGCCCGTCAACTCGCTTCGCCGTTCCGATCCTCCGAGAAGTGCTGGCTGACGATCTTCCACTCGTCCTTGATCCTGGCCACCGAGAAGGAGACGCGCCCATGGTGGCTGGCTTCGCGCCCTTCCGGGTCCACCTGCGTCAGGCGGTAGTGGCCAGAGACGCTGGCGAAACGGTCCTCGAAGACCTGGTAGTTCAAGTCCACGAACTCCATGCGGAACGTATCCAGGTAGCGGAACTCCTGGTCCAGGACCTCCTCGTAGGCTCCCCACCCGATGTCCGTGCGCCCCGAGGCGTCCAGGTGCACGAAGCGCTTGTCGGTCCAGAAGTGCGCGCGGTAGGCCTTGATATCACAGGAGTTGCATGCCTGGCGCATGCTCCGGAAGAAGCCCTCGAGCTCTTTGTTGGATTCCAGGCTCATGGCGTCTCTAGCGGTTCAGATCGGAGGGACTGGATCTGAGGGCCCCGGCCCTCGGGCGAGTGCCTCAGCTTGCGGTGCCGGCTCTCAGCTATCGCTTGATGTGACGGTAGAAGGGCTCCTTGTCCTTCTCGTAGACGACCTTGCCGTTGACAATAGCGGTCTGGACGAAGGTCCTATAGTGCAACGGGTCGCCATCCAGAATCAAGATATCCGCGTCCTTGCCGGCTTCGATGGAGCCGATTCGAGTCTCGGCGCCGACGATCCTGGCAGCGTCTAACGTAATGGTTCGCAGGGCCTTGGCATTGTCCAGGCCGCCCCGCACCGCGTAGGCCGCGTCGATGGGCATGGTGTGGAGGTCCTGGCCGAGGATGCCGCCGGTGCCGAGGCTGGCGCCCCCGCCGTAGCCACCGCTCGGCGGCGTCACCGCCACGGGCACGCCGGCATCGGCGAGGATCGCACACATCCGGATGTTGGAGCCGGTGGTGTCCTTGGCCGCCGGATCCGGCCGCCGGTTCTCACGAGGGTTGACGATGGCCATGGAGCCGCGGGCCGCCACGACGTCGGGGATCGACCACGCGGTCGTGGGGCCGTCCAGGACCACGCCGACCCCCAGCAGCTCGGCGATCTCCATCGCCTGGCGGATGAGGTTGTTGTCCTGGGCGCCGGTGATCCAGAGCTTGGCCTCACCGTCCATGACCTTGAGGATCTCCTCGGTGCCGTTGGGGGGCTTGGGCGCCTTCTTGGCGCTGGCGGGAGCACTCCGTCCGCCCCGTCCGCCACCCTCCGGGGGCTTGCCCGCCGGCTGCGGTGTCGGAGCCTTGCCCTCCTCGGCGAGATGCTTGGCCACCGCCTTCTTGTGCTCCTTGGCCTTCTCCACGAGGTCGCGGAAGCTCTTCATCTGTGCCATGTTGAGGGGCACGCCCATGCGCATGACACTGCCTTCCTCCAGCACGATTCCCGCGAGATCCCCGTACGCCAGCTTGAGCACGGCGCTGGAGCCGCCGGGCTTCCCGCTGCCGCTTCCCGAGAGCCAGCAGTACGAGGTGATGCCCGCGGCAAGGCCCATCTTGATGTAGGGGTCGAAGGGGTTGACGCTGTCCTTGAGGCTGCTGTCCTTGCTGACACGGAGGTAGGGCCGCATGCCAATGCCGCTGGCCTTGACGGCCACGAATCCCGGGCTCACCACCTGGTTCTTGGCATCGATGATCTTGGCCTTCTCGGGGATCTCGATACCCGGGCCCACCTTCTCGATCTTGTCGTCTGCTATGAGCACATGACAGTTCCGGATGCGTTGCCCGGTCCCCACGTAGACATCGGCGTTCTTGATCGCCAAGTAGGTCTTGGGCTTGGCGTCCTCCTTCTTCTTCTCCGGCTCAGGTGGCGGCGTGGGCTGTGCAACGGTCCGGCGGCCGCCGCGGCGGCGCCGGCCCCTCTGGGCGTACAGGTCGGCGGCCGTCAGCGACAGCAAGGCCACCAGCGTGATCCAGAAGCGGTACCTGCTCGTTGCCATTCTCATTGCTCCTCGGCCTCCTTCACCTCGGCCCCCTTGTGCCAGACGCTGACCAGCCGGCTGGTGGGATCCAGCGGATCGCCGCTGAACAACAGCAGGTCCGCGTCCTTGTCCTTCTTGATGGAACCCACCCTGTCCTCGACCCCCAGCATGGTCGCCGGGGTCAGCGTAACCGCCTTGAGCGCCACGTCCCGGTCGAGGCCATGGCGCACCAGATCGATCAGGCTGGGAAACAGCTTGCGCAGCTGTTGCTTGCTGTCGCCCAGGATGAAGCCCACCCGGACGCCGGCCCGGTGCAGGTTGGCGGCGGGGTTGATCGTGTGGTCGGTCCAGGGCTTCTGGGCGAGCGAAGGTCGCATGAGCACCGGCGCCTCGAGGCTCTTCAGTTGTTCGATGGCCTGATCCAGAAGGCCGCTGTTGATCTCCTGGTCGTCGGCGAGGACCGTGGCCTGGAAGCGGGTGTCGCCGACGGCATCGAGGTAGTGGAGCAAGTCGGTCGCGCTGTCCAGGCCGATGAAGGCGCGCTGCTTCTTGTCCAGGAGATCCGCCAGCACTTCCAGGTTGGGGTCCTTCTTCTGCGGCGCCGGCTGGGCCGCGGTCTTCTGGGTGGTCGGTGTCCTGCCCTGGGGTGGTGTCTGTTCCTTCTTTTCTTCCTTCTTCTCTTCCTTCTTTTCCCCCGGCTTCGGCGTGGGCTGGCTGGTCGGCTTGCTGGCCGGGGTGTTTGCCGCCGGCTTCGACGCTGCCGCGGGTTTCGGGGCAGGCTTCGGCGCCGGCTTCTTGCGTTCCTCGAGGACCTTCTTGGCCTTCTCCAGGGTGTCCTTCAGCAGCTTCTTGACCTTGGTGTCGTTGGCCGGGCTCACCATCAGGAACGCCGCATCGTTCACGGTCAGGTCGTCCAGGTTCTTGCCGGCGGGATCCAGGATCGCGCCCTGCCCGGGAAAGCCCAAGCCGCTCGGGGACAGGGCCAGGGTGGTGACGCCCTGCTCCAACAACTCGCGGAACACCTTCTGCCTGGCGTAGAGACCGCTCACCACCTTCGTGGCGGCGCGGTTGGAGCCGCTGCTGCGGCTGCTGCCGCGCGGTGGCCGGAACCGACCTCGGAAGCTCCGTTGGAACTGTGGTATGCGTTGGGTGCTGCCAGACAGGCCGGCGCGGGAGTAGGCGCTCACCAGTCCCGGCATCACCGTGCCGCCTTCGGCGTCGATGACCTTGGCCCCGGCCGGGAGCTTCACCTTCTTGCCGACATCCACGATCTTGCCGCTGCGGATCAGCACCATGCCCATCTCGATGGGCTTGCCCTCCATGGTGAGGATGTTGGCATTGACGATGGCGACGGGTCGCTGCCCCTGCGCCGGGGCGGCCGAGCAGGCCAGCGAGATGCCAACCAGCAACAGGGGGATCCTTCTGGGTAATGGCTTCGAGATCACGGAGCGTCTCCTGCTCGGTAGACGAGCTTGCCTTCGATGTAGACCAGTTCGACGGCGTGGCGCGGGTCGAGCGGGTCACCTTGGGTGACGATGAAGTCGGCGTCCTTGCCGGGGGTGAGGGAGCCCACCCGTTCGGCGATGCCGACCTGCCGGGCGGGGATGATGGTGAGTGCCTTCAGAGCTGCCTCGTAGGGCAGGCCGAGGCGGGCTGCCATGGCCGCTTGCAGGGGCAGCTGTTCCGGGGCGATGACCGGCGCGTCGGTGTTGATCGACAGGTCCGTGCAGCCGACACGGTAGTAGCCCTCGGCGATGCCCTGGAAGCGGCTGTCCTTGGTGAACTCGTACATCCGCGGGCCGAGGTTCACCGGTGTCTTGCGCTTGGCAAGGGCACTGGCTGCCCAGTGCCCGTTGAAGGTGCCGTGGGACAGGATCATCCGCACGTTGTGGACGTCCTGGAACATGCGGGCGGTGGTGACGCAGTCGCGGGCACCGGCAGTGTGGATGATCACCGGCACTTCCCGCTCGAAGACCTTCCGCAGCTGCTCCAGGTCGGGTCTGAGCTTCGGTTTCGGTCCCTTGTGGGCGTGGAAGTCCGCCCAGGCCTTTGCATAGGCCTTGCCGCGTTCCAGGGCCTGGTGCAGCTGCCAGCTCATGCCCATGCGGGAGGCTCCCATGTCCCCGGAGTAGCGCTCGGGGTTGTAGCCCTGAGCCACCTTCATCGCCCCCAGCTTGCGGATCACGATCTCCTCGAAAGGGCCCCCGGACATCTTCAACAGGACACCGAACCCGGAGATGTTGGTGCCGGAGCCGGGAATGAACAGGGTCGTGGTGACGCCGCCGGCGACCGTCTGCTTGATCAGGTGGGTGCCGGGCTTGACCGCGTCGTAGGTCCGTAGCTCGACGTTGATGGCCTCCACCATGTCGTTGATGTCGCCGAAGCCGCCGCTGCTGACGTGGTGGTGTAGATCCACGAAGCCCGGGCTCACGGTCTTCTCCGCGAGGTCCAGGACGTCGGCTCCGGCGGGCACCTCCACGTCGGCACCGATGGCTGTGATCTTGCCGCCCTTGACCAGCATCACCCCGTGATGGATGGGATCGGTGTCCATGGTCAGGAAGCGCGCCGCCTTGACGGCGAGCACCTTCTCCTGGGTCATGCCCGGAGACAGCAGCAACAGGATCAGAGCTGTGGATCGGATGAGCATCGGATGAGCATCAGAATCTGGGCCGCTCCTCCGAGCGCTCGTAGGCAATGTGACCGTTCACCAGGGTCAGCTTCACGTGGCTGCGGGGATCCAGGGGATCGCCGGTCCAGATCCCGAGGTCGGCGTCCTTGCCGACCTCGAGGGAGCCGACCCTGTGGTCGATGCCCACGAAACGGGCGGGGTTGATGGTGATGGCGCGGATACCTACCTCCCAGGGCAGGCCCAGACGCACCGCCATGGCGCACTGTTGGGGCAGCAGCTCCTGGGGGATGACCGGCGAGTCGGTGTTGACCCCGATGCCGTCCTGGCCCAGCCCGCGGACAGGGTGGATCCAGCCGTGTTGGCCGCCGGCGTACCAGGCGTTGGCGAGGCCGATGAACTTCGATTCGTTCTGGTCGAAGTGGTACTGGCGGGGACCGTTGCAGACCGGCACGCCCACCCTCTTGGCCTCGCCGGAGAGGCGGTAGGCATCGAAGGTGCCGTGGTCGACGAAGGTCCACAGGTTGAACTCGAGGCGCAGCTCCCGCAAGGTCTCCAGGACCACTTGGTACTGCTGGGTGTGGACGCTGACCGGGTACTCGTGGCGGAACAGGCCGCGGAGGTACTCCAGATCTGGCCGGAGCTTCGGCTTGGGGCCCTTGCCGGCCTCAAAGTCCTCCCAGGCCCTGTAGTAGGCATGGCCTCTCTGCAGGGTCAAGCGCAGGCCCTCGTTCATGCCCATCCGCGTGCTCCCCAGGTCGCCGGCGCGGCGCTCAGGGTTGCCGGCCTGGGCGATCTTCAGACTGCCCGGAAAGCGGATCAGGGCGTCGTTGGGGTCGCCGTACAGCTTGGTCAGGGTGCCAAAGCCCCCCATGTTGGAACCGGAGCCCGGGATGAACAGGACCGAGGTCACGCCGCCGGCCAGGGCATCCTTGATCCGTTCCTGGTCCAGGGTGACCAGGTCCACGGTGCGCAGCGCCGGGTTGGTGGGGTGCACCATGTCGTTGAGGTCGCGCAAGCCCCCTCCGGCGACGTGGCAGTGCAGGTCCAGGAAGCCAGGCAGAATCCAGGCATCCCCGAGGTCGCGCTGCTCGTACCCCGGGGGAACCTCCACGGAGTCGGCGCGGCCGACGGCCACGATCTTGCCGTTCCTGACGAGGATCATGCCGTCGTGGATCGGATCCCCCTCGAGGGTCACGATCTTTTCGGCGCGGAAGGCATAGGCCGGGCTGGGCAGACCTCGCGGGCCCCACCTGGCCACCTTGCACTCCTCCTCACTCTTGCGATCGCCGAAGAAGATGTCCATGGAGAGCTGCTGTGCCGGCGCGGTTGCGGCGGCGATCAGCAGACACGCCACGAGGCGAACGCCCATCACCTCTCCTCCTGCTTGCGGTTGTCCACCACCACTCTGCCGTTCACGACCACCAGCTGGACATGGCTGGTCATCTCGAAGGGGCTGCCGCTATAGACCACGAAGTCGGCGTCCTTGCCCCGCTTGAGGCTGCCCACGCGGTCTTCCAGCCGGAACATCCTGGCGGGATAGATGGTCAGGGCCTTGAGGGCCTCTTCGGGGTCCATGCCGTAGCGGATGGCATGGGCCGCGTGCAGCGGGAGGTACCGGGCGCCCTCCGTGGCGGCGGAAACCAGCGCCACCGGGAGCCCGCGGTCCGATAGCCGGGCCGCCGCGTTGACGATCTTCTTGCCGTCGCGGTGGACCACGTCGGGGGACAGCAGCACCCCGGGCCGGTGGTTCCCCAGGATTCCCGGGGTCTCCACGGCATCCTGGATGCCCGAGAGCACGTAGGGCAGCTCGTTCTTCTCGAACCACTCGACCACCTGCACGATGGCCGGCTCACGCGCGGTGGACACCACCGCCGGGATGCGCTTCTCCAGGAGTGCCCGCATCGGTTCCAGGGTCTCGTTGACCTCCGGCTTCTTGGGGCTGCCGTCCGCGGTCTCGGAGCTCGAGGAGGTGCCGGTGCTCGCCTTGGTCTGTGTCTTGGAGGTGCGCTTGCCGGTGACGGCCATGGTCTGGCTACCGCGGCGGGACCGCATCTCGATGCTGCCTTCCAGGTCGTCTCCGGTGACAGTGGCAGTGAGGGCGGCGTTGCCGCTACCACCGAGGCTGATCGGAGCGGAGAGGGTCAGGGTGCCGTTCTCGAACTTGCCGTCCCTGATGTCGGTCGGCTGGCCCATGAGCCTGCCCCGGAAAGACATCTGCACGGTGCCGCTGACGGTGGTGCCCGCGAGCTTGAGCGCGAGGGTGAATCCCAGCCGTGGGAAGTTGGGCTGCGGCGGCTCGATCTCGCACTCCCAGGTGCCGCTGATCGGATCCTCCTTGGCGTTCTCTTTCTCCTTGGGCGCCTCCACCGGCTTCTCCGCAGACTTCTTCTTGCCGGCCTTCCAGTCCGCCAGATCCTTCTCGTACTTCTTCCACGCCGCGATGTAGGCCTTGCCCTTGTTGATCTCGGCCTCCAGCGCCTTGATGCCGTCGGGCGCGATGTTGTCATGGACGAAGCGGATGCCGGCGATGTCCTTGACCACCATGGCGTCGTGGTCCTGCGCCGCGGTCTTGATGGCGGCGACCCGGCCGGAGACCAGGCCGCGGTCCTGTCCCGCCACGAGCAACGTGGTGAGGCCCGACTTGGCAGCGTTCATGAGCATCGGATCGTCGTATCGGATCACGTCCGTGAGGCGCTGGTCTGCGCTGCCCGAGGGAATCCCGGTGCCGTCGCCGGAGAGGCCTGCATGGCAGTACGCGTCGACGAAGCCGGGGACGATGACGCTGTCCCCCATGTCGATGACCTGGGCGCCGTTGGGGATCGCCAGGTCGCGGCCGACGCCCTTGATCTTGCCCTTGGACACGATGATCGAGCCGTGCTCGATGGCGGTGCCCTCGCAGGTGAGGATGCGGGCGGCCTTGATCACCAGCAGCTGGCTCTTGGTCTCCCGATGCCAGGCGTGTTCGCCACTCACGAAGGTGTCCTCCACCATCGTGCCGATTGCGAAGGGCTCGCCGCTCAGCACCAGGAAGTCGGCATCCTTGCCTTCCTCCAGCGAGCCGACCCGGTCGTCGACGCCGAGGACCCGGGCAGCGTCCAGGGTGATGGCCCGCAGCGCGTCCTTCGGGGACAGGCCCAGGCGGATTGCGAGGCCGGCCATGAGCAGGAGATCGGGAAGATCCTCGTCGGAGGCCGGCACGAGCGCCACGGTCATGCCCGCCTTGCGGGCGGCCACCGCGTTCTCCGGCTTGCTGCGCACGCTCTGGTCCAGGCGGTTCTCACCGCCCGGGTTGGCGCGCCCTGGCCGCACCGGCATACGCAGTACGACGTTCAGCGGCTTGCCGTCATGGATCTCTAGGAGCCTCTCCACCTCGTAGGGGTTCTCCAGGGTGAACCTCGTCCCCAACGACCTGGCGAAGCGGATCGCGTTGCGCAGATCCGCGGCCGTCTTGGCGGCGATGCGCAGGGGCAACTCGCCGCTGGCGGCGCGCTTGAGCGGTGCCACTGCGTACTCGTTCTCGGCGCCGCCGCTGCCCAGGACATCGGTGGCTGCCGTCTGGGCGTCAGCAAACACCTTGCGCAGCTGGGCCAGCTGCGAGAGCCGGGAGGAGGGGTACTGCCTGCGAGCGGGCCGGAGGGGGTTGTCCGCTGTCGGAGATGGGACAGGCTCGAAGACCGCGGGAGCGGTGTTCGCCTCCTGGCCCAGGGTGATCCTCAGGCAGGCATGCTCCTTCAACGTGCGTTCGACGATGTCATCCCCGAACAGCTTGACCACGGAACCCTGGCCGGCGATGAACCGGTTGCGTCCCGGAGACAGGTAGGCCGTGGTCACGCCGCCAGACAGAGCCCGCCGGAACTTGCGCAGGTAGTCGAATCCTTCCAGGGCGACGAAGTCGGGGGTGACGTTGTAGCTCGAGTCCCGCTGCGCTGAAAGGTCGGTGTCGGCCGCCACGATCCCCGGCATGACCACCTTGTTGCTCGCGTCGATGATCGTGGTGCCCTCTTCCGGCTGGTCCTGGGAGATGGACTCGATGCGACCGTCCTTGACCACGAGGAACGCGTTCTGGTGGATCTCGCCGTTTCCGACATAGACCTTGCCGCAGTGGATGGCCTTGGTTTCCGACTCCTTCTCGGGTGACTGCGCGGGAAGGGAGGACAGCAGGGACAGCAGGAACACTGGAGGCAGCCGCAGCGCGGTGATCGGCAGCTTGTTCATGGTGGTCACTTGGAGCCCTGCTTCTTGACCTTGTCCTCGGTATCCGACTTGCCGAAGAGATACTGAAGGCGGGCATCCTTGCTGCGGTCGTAGACCACCTCGCCGTCCAGCAGCACCTTCTCGACCCAGGTCGTGGCCTCCAAGGGATCACCGGTCAGGATCTGCAGGTTGGCGCGCTTGCCCACTTCCAGGGTGCCCACCTGGTCCTCGAGGCCGAGGATCTTTGCCGGCACGATGGTCAGGGATTTGAGGGCCTCCTCGCGGCTGACGCCGTTGCGGATGGCGGTGGCCATCTGCCACCACGGATAGCGGTCCATGACGCTCGGCGCGGTGGCCAGGCTCATTGCCCAGGGAATGCCGGCCTTGCTGAAGGTGGCCACCGGGCAGTACTTCCGCTCCTCGTCGGTCTCGGGGTCCTTCTCGTAGTACTCCAGGTCGGCGTCCACGACGATGGCCCTCTTGAGCTGGCCGAGGCGGGCGAGGCCACTCCGGTCGTCGGCCACCTGGTGGAAGCGCCGACCCAGCACCAACACGACCTTGAGCTTGTATGTCTCGATCAGGCGGATGGCCTCATGAAGCTCGGCGGCGGAGGGGACGTAGAAGTAGGCAGTGGCCTTGCCCTCCAGCAGGTCGACGACCGGCTTCTTCTTCTCATCGATCTTCTCGTCGAACTTCTCCTTGGTAGTGGCCCCGGCAGCCTTCTCCTGTTCGAACTCCCGCTTGCGGCGGGCGTAGTCGGCCATGTACTCCTTGATGTCCTTCAGCGCGCGGCGCAGCTTCTGGATCTGTTCCATCCGGCTGCTGTTGGAGGAGAGGGAGATCTTCAGCCCGGTCTTGGACAGCACCGCCATGTCCTCCACGGTCTTGCCAT